>CANGUJ010000397.1 GCA_947456845.1 Burkholderiales bacterium
CCTTGAGCGGCGCGGGCCGCGCCTTCCGGCGCGCCGCCAGCACGCCGGCCAGCACCCGCGCCGGCGTGAGCGGCGTCTCGTTGAACTCGACGCCGAATTCGGCCAGCGCCCGGTTGACGGCGTTGAGAATCGCCGCCGGCGGCGCGATGGCCCCGCCCTCGCCCACGCCCTTGATGCCATGGCGGGTGTGCGGCGACGGCGTCTCGCTGTGGTCGATGCGGATGTGCGGCATTTCCGCCGCGCCCGGCAGCAGGTAATCGGCGTAGGTGGAGGCGAGCGGCTGGCCGGCCGCGTCGTACGGCATCTCCTCGAACAGCGCCGTGCCTATCCCCTGCACCGCGCCGCCTATGGTCTGGCCCTCGACGATCATCGGGTTGACCAGGGTGCCGCAGTCCTCGCAGATCGCGTAGTCGAGCAGCTTGACCATGCCGGTGTCGATATCGACTTCCACCAGCGCGCCGTGGGTGGCGAAGCTGAACACGCCGGTGTCGACGGCGGGCTTGTAGTTTTCGGTGACTTCCAGTCCGCCGGTATCGACCAGGGCGGGCAGCCGCTCGGGGCGGTGGAACCAGGCCTCGCCGATGGCCTTGAGCGAGATCGCGCCCTTGTCGCCGACGAAGCCGCCGTCGGCCACCTTGAGCGAGGCGACGTCGCAACCGGAAAGATGGGCGGCGATCGGCTTCAAGCGTTCCATCAGCACCTCGCAGGCCTTGGAGACGGCGCCGCCGGCCATCACGATCGAGCGCGACGCATAGGTGCCGGTGGAGAACGGCGTCTCGTTGGTGTCGCCATGGGTCACGTTGATGCGCTCGACGGGCAGGCTGGTGATTTCGCTCGCCACCTGGGCCAGCGAGGTCTCCATGCCCTGGCCATGCGAATGCACGCCGACCTTCACCTCCAGGGTGCCGTCGGCCGTCAGGCGCACGGTGGCGCCGTCGTAGCCCGGCACGATGGGCAGGCCCCAGGAGGCGAACACCGAGGTGCCGTGCGCGGCCTGCTCGGTGTAGGTGGCCACGCCCAGACCCAGGTACTTGCCCTGGGCGCGCGCCTGGGCCTGGCGCTGCGCGAAGCTTTCATGGTCCAGCATCTGCATCACCCGGGTGAGGCTGGACGGATAGTCGCCGGTGTCGAAGGCCTTTTTCGCGATGTTTGTATACGGCATGTCGCTGCCCGCCACCAGGTTCTCGAAGCGCACCTCCACCGGGTCGCGGCCGACGGTGCGCGCGATGGCGTCCATCAGCATTTCCATCGCGAAGGCCACGCCGGGGCGTGCCACGCCGCGGTATGGCGAGAACGGCGGCTTGTTGGTGGCCACCCCCTGCACGCGGCAACGGTAGCGCTCCATCTTGTACGGGCCCGGCAGGTTGCCGATGATCTGCCCGGTCTCAAGACACGCCGTGAATGGCCACACCGAATAGGCGCCGCTGTCGACGGTGACCTCGGCCTCCAGCCCGAGCAGCTTGCCGCGCGCATCCACATGGGCGGAGACGGTGTAGTCGTGTTCGCGGCAATTGGTGCCCGCCACCAGATGCTCGCGCCGGTCCTCAACCCAGCGTACCGGGCGCCTGAGCTTCATGGCCAGCCATGCGATCACCACTTCCTCGGGCATCAGGTTGCACTTGTAGCCGAAGCCGCCGCCGACGTCCGGGGCGATCACCCGCAGGCGGGCGATGTCGAGCCCCAGGCATTCCGCCAGGCCGGAACGGATCATGTGCGGCACCTGGGTGGACGAATACACCACCAGCTGGTTGCGCTGGTCATCCCAGAAGGCCAGCACCGCCTTGCCCTCCATCGGCGACATGCTCTGGCGGTTCATGCGGAAGCTGCGCGTGACCACATGCGCGGTGCGTTCGGCGATGCCGGAGAAATCGTCGTCTCGCGAAAGCGCGATGAAGCGGTTGTCGCGCCAGCCGGCGTGCAGCGTCTCCGGCGCGGCCAGCGCGGCGGCCGGATCGGCCAGCACCGGCAGTTCCTCGATGTCGGGCGCGAGCCGCGCCACCAGGTCCTCGGCGCGCGCGCGCGTGGGCGCCACGCACACCGCCACCGGCTCGCCCACGAAGCGCACCCGTTCGTGGGCCAGCGGCACATAGTCGGACACCTGGTAGCCCGGCAGGGTCGAGCGCGCGGTGATCGGCCTCACGCCCTGCATGTCCGCCCAGGTGAAGGCGCTGCCCCGCATGTCGGCGGGAATCGCGACGCCGGCGATGCGTCCGTGGGCGACGGGGCTTCTCCAGAACGCCGCTTCGAGCAGGCGCGGGAACGCCAGGTCGTCGATGAAACGCCCGCGCCCCTCGAGCAGGCGCTGGTCTTCCTTGCGCAGCACGCGCGCCCCGATGCCGGTCTTGTTCCCGCCCATGTTCAGATCCTCGCCTGGCCATAGCCGCCGCCACCCGGCAGCCCGAGTTCTAGCGTATCACCTTCGTGCATTTCGACCACGCTCTTCGGGTTGTCCACCGCGACCCCGTTGAGGTGCACGTGGCCGGCCCGGCCGGCCGCGCCGCCCATGATGCCCTTGGCCGGCACCCGGGTGCGGTCGGTGAGGAGCGACACGCGCAGCCGCCCGGGCCAGCGCGAGGTGAACGACACCACCTGACCCATGCCGCCCTGCCTTGCGCCGCCGCCGCCGGAGCCGTCGTCGAGGCGCTTGGCGCCGAACAGCACCGGCGCCAGGGTCTCGGCGATTTCAACCGGGGTGTTGGAGATGTTGGCCGGAAATCCGGCCGCCGGCGGGCCGTCGCGGTCGCGCATCGCGCCCATGCCGCCGTTGAAGAACAGGATGGTCGAAAAGGAGGTGCCCCTGGCCGCGTCGACGCCGCGCAGCAGCACCGACCACAGGGGCGTGCCGCTGTCGGCCTGCACCCGTTCCGGCAGCACGCCGGAGAGCGCGTCGAACACCGCCGCCTGCAGCTGGTGGCCGATCAGGTGGCGCGCGCCCACCGCCGCCGGCGGCCGGGCGTTGACAATGCTGCCTTCCGGGGCGATCACCTTGAACAGGCGCGTGAACCCGTCGTTGTTGGGAATGCCCGGCGAGAGCAGGCACTTGAACGGGTAGATCGTGTACGCGTAGGTATGGTTGAAGGTTTCGTTGATGCCGTAGCGCACCTGCGGGGTGCTGCCGGTGTAATCCACCGTCACGCCCGCGTCGGTGACGGTGATGGTGGCCTGGATGCTGACCCGCTCGTCGAACCCGTCGGAATCGACGCTGCCCCGGTAGACGCCGGGCGGGATGCGCCGCAGCTCGCGCAGGGCCGCCTCCTCGGAAGCCTTGAAGATGGCCGCCGCGATCTCGTCGATGCCCGCCAGGCCATACTCGGCCAGCATGTCCACCAGGCGGCGCTCGGCCACCGCCAGCGCGCCAACCTGCGCTTCGATGTCGCCCTTGACCTGCTGGGGCAGGCGGGTGTTGGCCTCCAGCAGCTGCATGACGAGCGGGTTGAAGCGGCCTTCCTCGGCCAGCTTGATCACCGGGAAGCGCAGGCCCTCCTCGTAGAGTTCATTGGCGTCGGCCGACCATTGCCGCCCGCCCACATCCGACAGGTGCGCCACCGCGATGGCGAAGGCCACCAGCTTGCCGTGGGCGAAGATGGGCGCGGCCATGGTGGCATCGGGCAGGTGGCCGGTGCCGACCCAGGGGTCGTTGGTGAACAGGATGTCGCCGGGCTTGAGGGTCTCCCGGGGAAACACCTTGAGCATGCCCGCCAGCGACAGCGGCGCCGTGCCGATGAAGCCGGGAATGGAGAGCGAGGATTGCGCCACCAGGCGCGCCTGGGTGTCGAGCAGCACGCAGGCGAAGTCGTTGGACTCGCGCACCACGGTGGAAAAGGAGGTGCGCTTGAGCGTCGCCCCGGCCTCGTCGGTGATGGCGATCAGGCGGTTCCAGTAGATTTCAAGGTCGATCGGGTTCATGGGTCTCTCCGCCTTCAGGCCGCGTGACTCTGGCGCGCACCAAGGGTGATGCGCAGGTTGCCGAACGCATCCAGCCCGAAGCTGTCGCCCGGCCCCACCACCACGGTGGAACCGGCCTGCTCGACCAGCGCCGGCCCGGCATGGATTGCGCCGGGGGCCAGCGCGGCTTCGGCCAGCACCGGCGTGTCGATGAAGGCGTTGGCGTCCGGGAAAAAGGCCGGCCGGGTCTTC
>CANGUJ010000398.1 GCA_947456845.1 Burkholderiales bacterium
CAGCCATATTCAACTATTTTGTATGCAATTTACATCGGCTGTGACCCCTTGTCAATGCCGTCCTCATGTCTGATGCATTGACTTTTGCATGATTTTGCATACAATACCGGCATGACTGACGCCACCGTGACCAGCTTCGACCGCTCTGCCCGGCATGCGGAGGTTTCGGCACGGCTGAAGGCCATGATCATCGAGGGCGAACTGCCGCCCGGCGCGCGCCTGAACGAGCGCGTGCTCTCCGAAAAACTCGAGGTCTCGCGCACCCCGCTGCGCGAAGCCTTCAAGATGCTGGCCGGCATCGGCCTGGTGGAATTGCTGCCCAACCGCGGCGCGGTGGTGGCGCGCCTCGAACCCGAGCAGGTCGAGGCCACCTTCAAGGTGATCGCCGCCCTGGAAGGCCTGGCCGGCGAACTGGCGGCGCAGAACGTCACGGACGCCGAACTGGCGGAAATCCGCGCCCTGCAGTACGACATGCTGGCCAGCCACGCGCGTCGCGACCTGCCCGGTTACTTCAGCGCCAACATGCAGATCCATGCACGCATCATGGCCGCCGCGCGGAACCCGGTGCTGGCGGAAACCTTCGAGCGCCTCAACACCCGCGTGTTCGCGACCCGCTATCGTTCCAACCTTACCACCGAGCGCTGGGACCAGGCGGTGGCGGAACATGCTGACATGCTCAAATTGCTGGAAGCGCGCAACGGTCCCGCCTTGCGCGCGCTCCTTGAAACCCATCTCCACAACAAACGGCGTACCCTGATGGCGGAGCTTGCAGCGCGCCCCCAGGACGCGGCAGCCTAACATGAAACCCCTCATCCCTCCTTTCGCCTGGCTGTTCACCAGCCGCCACCCCGCGAGCGTCGAGCGCGAACTGCCGCGCGGCATCAAGGTCTTCAACAACCTTCTCAACGCGGCCGTGTGGGCCATCTCCGCCTGGGCGGTCACCGCCTGGCTCTACGCCACCTTCCTCGAGTAAATGCCATGCCCCTGACCATCGACATCATTTCCGACGTTGTCTGCCCGTGGTGCTACATCGGCAAGCGCCGGCTCGAGCAGGCGCTGGAGCAATACGCCATCGACAACCCGGACGAGCCGCCGCCGGAAATCCGCTGGCGCCCCTTCCAGCTCAATCCCGACCTGCCGGCGGAGGGTATTCCGCGCCAGGAATACATCCGCCGCAAGTTCGGCCCCAACGGCGGCGCCAACTACAAGCGTGTCGCGCAGGTGGGCGCCGATGAAGGCCTGGAAATGGATTTCGACGGCATCGAGCAGCAGCCCAACTCCCTGGCGGCGCACAGCCTGATCGACCTGGCCGAACCCGGCGAGGCCCAGGACCGCGTGGTCGAGGCCTTCTTCAACGCCTACTTCGTCGACAACGTCAACCTCACCCGCCGCCAGAACCTGATCGACATCGCGGTGGAAGCCGGCCTGCCGCGGGCCGCCGTGGAAGCGCGCCTGGACGACCCCGGTGCCATCGAGGAAGTGCGCGGCGCCGACGAGGAGGCGCGCGGCATGGGCGTGGAAGGCGTGCCCTTCTTCATCTTCAATCGCCGTGTGGCGCTCTCGGGCGCGCACGAACCGCACACCATCCTGGACGCCATCCGCCAGGCCGAAGAGGCGGCTCAGCAAGACTAGCAACCCGCCGCGCGGCGCGCGGCAAACGATCGGCTGAAGATGAACGCCCCCTTGTCCCGAGATGCCTTCAAGCCCGTCGCATCGGGCGCGATTCTCCACCGCAGCAAACTGGGCGGCCTGCTCAAGCGCTACACCGACTGCGAGATCCTGTTCGACGCCGCCTCGCGAGCACGTTACTCCACCGATGCATCGATCTACCAGATCGAGCCGGTCGGCGTGGCACTCCCGAAGACCGATGAGGATGTGCGCATGGCGCTGGCGATCGCGCGCGACCTCGGCGTGCCGGTGTTGCCGCGCGGCGGCGGCACCTCGCAATGCGGCCAGACCGTGGGCGAATGCCTGGTCCTCGACAACAGCAAGTACCTGAACCAGGTGGTCGCCTTCGACCGCGAGGCCATGACGGTGACCGTGCAGCCCGGCATGGTGCTGGATCACCTCAATGCCTGGCTCAAGCCGCACGGCCTGTGGTACCCGGTGGATGTGTCGACCGGCGCGCAGGCCACGCTGGGCGGCATGGCCGGCAACAACTCCTGCGGCAGCCGATCCATCCACTACGGCAACATGGTGCACAACGTGCTGGCCATCGACGCCTTTCTGGCCGACGGCAGCGAAGAGCATTTCGGCCACTTCGGCGCGGATTCCAACAACAAGTTGTCGCCGCGCATGAGCGGCATCGTCTCGGAACTCTTCAACATCGGCACGCGCGAGTCAGACGAGATGGAGCGCATGTGGCCGCGCGTGCTGCGCCGGGTGGGCGGCTACAACCTCGACGTGTTCCACCCCATGTCGGAGCGCCCCTACACGCCCGACAACAGCGTGAATCTGGCGCACCTGCTGGTGGGCTCGGAAGGTACGCTGGCGTATACGCGGAGGATCACCCTGAAGCTCGCGCCACTTCCGAAGGCCAAGACGCTGGGCGTGGTGAACTTCCCGACCTTCTACAAGGCGATGGAGACGGCGCAGCACATCGTCAAGCTGAAACCGGTGGCGGTGGAACTGGTCGACCGAACCATGATCGACCTGGCACGCGGGAATCCTGCCTTCCGTCCGGTGATCGACCGCGCGCTGATCGACATGAGTCGCGGCGGTCCGCAGGCCATCCTGCTGGTGGAATTCGCCGGCGAGGAGCGCGGCGAACAACTGGCCAGGCTGAAGCAGCTGGTCGAGCTGATGGCCGACCTGGGCCTGCCCGGCAGTGTGGTGGAAATGCCTGAAGAAGGCCCGCAGAAGGCGCTATGGGAAGTACGCAAGGCCGGGCTGAACATCATGATGAGCATGAAGGGCGACGGCAAGCCGGTGTCTTTCATCGAGGACTGCGCCGTGCCTCTGCAGCACCTGGCCGACTACACCGCCCGGCTCACCGAGGTGTTCCGCAAGAACGGCACCGAAGGCACCTGGTATGCGCACGCGTCGGTGGGCACGCTGCATGTGCGCCCGATCCTCGACATGCGCCGCCCCGGCAACGCGGGCGGCGCCGCGAAGATGCGCGCCATCGCCGAGGAGGCCAGTGCCCTGGTGCGCGAGTACAAGGGCGCGTACTCCGGCGAGCACGGCGACGGCCTGTGCCGCGGCGAGTGGGTGGAATGGCAATTCGGCCCAAGGCTCTACCATGCCTTCCGCGAGATCAAGAACCTGTTCGACCCCACCTGTCTGTTCAACCCCGGCAAGATCATCGACACGCCGAAGATGGACGACGCCACGCTGTTCCGCTTCAAGCCTGGCCACCGGGTGCAGGACTTGAAGACCGCGCTGGACTGGAGCGTGCATGACGTCCAGCGCGACCCGCTGACAGGCGTGGAGACCGCGCCCGGCACCGGCCACGACCCCGCCCAGGGCCTGGCCAAGGCGGTGGACATGTGCAACAACAACGGCCACTGCCGCAAGTTCGACGTCGGCACCATGTGCCCGAGCTACCGGGCCACCAGGGACGAGCAGCACCTCACGCGCGGCCGCGCCAACACGCTGCGCATGGCCCTCTCCGGCCAATTGGGCGATGCCGGCATCGCCTCGCAGGAAGTGCATGACGCGCTCGAATTGTGCGTCTCCTGCAAGGGCTGCAGGCGCGACTGCCCCACCGGCGTGGACATGGCGAAGATGAAGATCGAGCATCTCCACCACTACAACCGCAAGCACGGCCTCACGCTCGGGGACAGGCTCATCGCCAACCTGCCGCGCTACGCGCCGCTGGCCTCGAGTTTCGGCTGGGCGATGAACCTGCGCGACCGCATCCCGGGCCTGGCCACGCTGTCCGAAAAGATCGTCGGCTTTTCCGCCCGGCGCACGCTGCCGCGCTGGGCCCGTCGCCCCTTCAAGAAAATGGGGTCAGACCCCATTTCGGGCGAGGTGATCCTGTGGCTGGACACCTTCAACAACTACTTCGAGCCCGAGAATCTTGCCGCCGCGAAACGGGTGCTCGAAGCAGCCGGCTACACGGTGGCCTTGAGCGCGCCGCCGGGCGAACGCCCGCTGTGCTGCGGCCGCACCTACCTGTCCACCG
>CANGUJ010000399.1 GCA_947456845.1 Burkholderiales bacterium
CAGGGACGATTCAAACTGCCCCGCAAAACCGCCTGTTCGCTGCCCGCACCGCCCAGCAGCGGTCGGAAACACGCCGGGCGACATATGCGACGACCTACCCACCCGAACACCAGCAAAACACCAGCAAAACACCAGCCAAACAGCAGCCAAACATCGGGCTGCGCGCCACGCACTGCCTACATCCAAAGCATTATTCGATGATACACACCGACTCATTCTGGGACAAATGAACCGGGCGAAAAGTTCTTATTGCTCGGGAACCTGTTGTAAAGAATCAACCTTCGGCGTGGACCCACTGCAAGAGCGCGTCGTTCAGGGCCTGCGTCCCCGCCAGATTCGGGTGGTTGACGATGCACACCACGGCGTAGCGCTTGCCGGAAGCTGCCAGCACATAGCCGCCGATGGAGCGCACATCATTCAGGGTGCCGGTCTTGATATGCGCCTGGCCGGCCACATCGCGCGAGCGCAGGCGCCGGCGCATGGTTCCGTCATAGGCCACCAGCGGCATGGAGGAGACAAACTCGGGCATCACCGGACTCCTGAATGCCGCGACCATGAGCCGGCCCAGGGCACCGGCTGAAATCCGCTCTATCCGGGAGAGCCCGGAACCGTTTTCCATCACGAGCTCCTCGCCGCCGAGCTTTTTCTCCGCAAGCCAGGTGCGGACCGTGCGCGCCGAGCGTTCGGCGCTGCCGGGCAGCTTGAGCATCTCGGCGGAAAGGGAGAGAAATAGCTGGCGCGCCATCACGTTGTTGGAAAACTTGTTGATGTCGCGCGCCACCTCGGCCAGGCTCAGGGACTCCAGCTCGTAGACCAGCCGCGCCCCCGTCGGCAGGGGCCCGTCGCGCACCTCGCCCGAGAGAGTGCCGCCGACATCGGCCCACAGTGCGCGAATCAAGGCCGCGAGATATTGCACCTGGGTGAGTTCGTAGGGATGCACCCACCAGGATTTCACCCCGCATGAGGCCGCGTAGGTGCCGGCGAGCGCAATGCCGCCGGCGATGTCGATCCGCGGCTTGACCGGGTAGGCCCGGAAGTCGGCACAGGCGCCCTGGACGAGACGTACCGAGGAACGCACCGGCAGCCCGGCCAGTTTCGGCTCCGCCGTCACATTGACCGTCCCGGAAACTTCATCCGGCACGAATGTGATGGACAGGGTCTTGAAATTGATCAGGAGCGCATCCGGAATGACGTTGTAGGCGCGCAGCGGGTCGCCGTCGAATTTGGCCGGGTCATAACCGTTGACATCGAAAGCCGTGCGATCGAGCAGGATGTTGCCGCGAATCTCGCGCAGCCCGCGCGCGCGCAGCGCCTTGAGCGCAAGCCACAGGTTTTCCTGGGTGAGTTTCGGATCGCCGCCGCCGCGAATCACCAGATCACCCTCGAGCACCTCGCCGCGCCGCACGCCGGCTTCGTGGAAAGCCGTTTTCCACGTGAAGCTCGGCCCCATCAACTCCAGCGCGGCATAGGTGGTAACCAGCTTCATCACCGATGCGGGATTGAGCGCCCGGTCGGCATTGAGCGCGACCAGGGGGCGATTCGCCCCCACCTCCTGAACATGGATCGCCACCGCGCCTGCGGGCAGCTTCGCCGCCCGCAGGGCGTTGACAATCGCTGTCGGCAAGCCCGCAGGGGGAAGATCCGCTTCGACTGCGGGCTGCGCCGGCGCGGCGGCCGGGGCCGGCCCGGGCGCGGGGGCCTGGGCCCATCCCGGCTGGACAAGGCCACAGGCCAGGGCGAGCACCGCTGAAGCGACAGGATATTTCACGGAAAACCAGGCAAAGCAAACCCTTTTGATTATCCCACGCGGCAAACCCGCACCATTCGGAGCGCGGCCGGCGCCGACTTCGGCCGCCATGCATGAGCGCGACGTGGGCGGGTGCGGCGCTGCGCGTCAGGCCTCGGTCTTGAGCCGTTTCAGCACATCGAAGCCGATCTGCTCCCAGTCGCCGGCGCTCTGAATCACGCGGCTCAGGCGAATCCGGAACAGGTCTCTGCCGGGCCTTATCGTGTAGTTCCGGCTTGGGTCGAAGGTGCCGCTGCGCAGCAGCACCGAATCGGACAGGCCGCGCGCCTCGTCGCCAAAAATGAAAAAGCCGGCGATGGCCGGGCGGTTCGGCGCCCGATGCTCCACCGCTTCCTCGGCCAGTTCGACCATGCGCCAGCCATCGGCCAGGCGCTTGACGCCGATATCGGCCCCGCGCTCGGTGGGAACGACGCGCACCGCCGCGCCCAGCACCCAGCCCCCGCTCTCAGGATCGACGAACACGGTGAGCGCATCCTTTTCGACGCTGCAGGCCCGCCCCTTCGCCCTGAAGCCGGCGCCGGTCGGCGATTGGTCAATCAGTTCCCACCGCATGGACGCCTTGCCCGATCGCAGCGCCTCGCAGCAGGCGGCGAACCCCGCCTCTGCCGCCACCGGGACACCGTCGACGGGTCGCCGCCCGCTGTCCTTGCCGGCCTGGCGGACGTTCACATAGTCCCAGAAACGGCTCAGCTGGTGCAGGGCATCGAGATACTCGAACAGAGGGTTGGCGGCGTACAGGCCGAGCGTGGTCACGCTGATGTGCCGGAAATAGTCGGCGCGCGATGCCGACACCCGCTCTGCCAGCAAGCCATGCGCGAAGTAGCGCGGCGAGGCCAGCCGGGGCGTGGCGGCCGGCACCAGCCCGTCGCTTCCCGCAAGATCCACCGCGAGATACTGCCGCGCGGCATCGTACTCGCGCTCGAGCGCGATGCCGCGCGCCCAGGCTTGAAGCCAGTCGAAACACTTGTCGGTCTGGCGCGGCGTCATGCCGAGATCGGCAATGGTCGACAGCAGCAGCATGCGCAGATACAGCGTGTCGCTCGAAGCGCCGATGTCGGTGATGAGCATGGCATCGCCGGAGCGCTCGGCGCGCAGATACATGCGGTGCGCAAGGGCCCAGGCCGGCGCAGCGATGGGCTCACCGGCCAGCAGGCAGAACAAGGCATGCAAGCCCGCCAGACGGAGCCCGCGCGCAACCAGGGTTGCACCGCCCTTTCCGTCCTCGCAGACGCGGTCGAATGCCATGAGCAACAGGTAGCAGAGCGGCCGCAGGTCGATCTCGGCCGCCGGCGCGCGGCGCCCCCTGCGTCGCCGCCTGGCGCGCTGCAGGGCAAGCCTGTGGTGCAATTCATCGTCGAGCAGCACCAGCAGGCGCCGCTCAATGGGCTCTTGCGCCAGCATGGTCTCCACTACAGGCAGGGCTTGCGCGGCGAATTCCCCGTCGGCCAGCGCGCGCCACGGGATCTCCCACGCATTCTCCGGCGAGAGGCGCGGCGGCGTCATGCGCCCTCCAGTGGCACCGGGACCGGAAGATCGCGCACCGATGCGGCGACCTTCTGCCCGAGCACGTACTTGGTCATGTCGATCGTGTTGCCCAGCCAGTTCGATGGCGTGTCGAGATCGAGGCCGGGCACCGGCGCGCCGTCGAAGTCAGGATTCGACGGGTCGAGCAGCCGACCGTAGGCGGCGATGAGTTGCAGGCAGGTTCCGCTGTCCGGGTACCGGTCGCGGAAAGCCCGCGCGAAGGACGCATATTCCCGCACGCGCCTCTCCATGCGCAGCACCTCCAGCAGCGCAAGATGGATCAGCATGGAATCGGTCGACCGATGCAGCGCGTACTCCAGGAAACTGATCGCCTTGGCGGGATCGAAGTCCTCCTGGTAATAGGTGCGCGCCAGCCCGATGATCGAACGGGGCTCGTCCAGCTTCGCCCGACCTAGGGCGATTTCCGGAAACAGCTTGCGCTCGAACTCGCGCATGTATTGCTCGCCGCGCGCCTCGGCCTGCGCATCGGTGACGCCATCGAGGGCATCATGATCAGGCGTGGCAAGCGCGAATTCGATCGAATCCGCGGTTTTCGATGCCGCCCCGGGGCCGGGTGCGAGCGCCGGACCGGTCGCGCCGGCGGCGCGACTGAAGGTCCATGCTCGCCCTGGCACCAGCGGCATGATGACCGCAGGGAGGGCAGGTTGCACAGACGCAGGTTGCACAGGCGCAGCCGCCCCGGCGTCGGGAGAGTCCATGGCATGACCGGCCGGCGCCGCCGCCGGCGGAGGCGGTGCGGGCGGCAGTTCGAAAGCTGCAGGTTCGCCTGCGGG
>CANGUJ010000400.1 GCA_947456845.1 Burkholderiales bacterium
CGCGCCAGCACTTCGTTCAGAAAGCTGTTGCGCGGGTCGTAGTACTCGTCCCGGTTGCCGGCGAACCCCAGCTCGCCGAACAGGTAATTGTTGAGGGCGATGAGCCGGTGGGTGGTGGAGAAATCCGGCGGCAGCCGCTTGGCCAGCTTCGTCCCGAGCTGCTCGATCTCGTCGATCCGGGCGCGGATGTCGAGATCCGGGTACGCATCCTGGGCGCACATCAGTGCCGCCTCGGCGAGACTGATGCGCTGCCGTTTCGGCGAAACGGCGTCACGAAACCGCTGCAAATGATCCTCGTTCACCTCTCCGTCCTCCTGAAATCAGCCAGCCGGAATCCGAGCAGCCCAAGAGTCGCGAAGTATGACGCAGCCCCGGCCGCCACTAGACCCGCCAGCAGCGCGACCCGGATGAGCGGCTGCGTCCCCAGCGCGATCCAGCGCTCGCCCGCCGGCGCTGCCCACCACAGCAACCCACCCATCAACGCGCCGGCCGCGCCGACCTTGCAAAGAAACCCCATCCAGCCGGGCAGTGGCCTGTACATGCCGCGCTTGATCAGGCCGCGCCACAGCAGGCCCGCGTTCAGGCAGGCGGCCAGGCCGATCGCCAGCGCCAGACCCGCGTGGCCGAGCGGCAGGATGAACAGCGCATTCATCGCCTGCGTGGCCAGCAGGGAAACGATGGCGAAGCGCACCGGCGTGGCAATGTCCTGGCGGGCGTAGAACCCCGGCGCCAGCACCTTGACCAGGATGAGCCCGATCAGGCCGACCGCATAGCCCATCAGCGCATTGCGGGTCGCCTCCACGTCGCCCGTGCCGAAGGCGCCGTAGTGGTACAGCGTGGTCACCAGCGGTGTGGCCAGCACCGCCAGCCCGATCGCCGAAGGCAGGGCGAGCAGGAAGGTCAGCCGCAGACCCCAGTCGAGCAGCCCCGAGTAGCGCGCGGGATCCTCGTCCGCGGCCGCCTTTGACAGGCTGGGAAGCAGAATCGTCCCCAGCGCCACCCCCAGCATGCCGGTGGGAAACTCCATCAGGCGATCGGCGTAATACAGCCACGACACGCTTCCGCTGACCAGGAACGAGGCGATGATGGTGTTGAGGAGCAGGCTGATCTGCGCCACCGAAACCCCCAGCAGCGCCGGCGCCATGCCCTTGAGGATGCGGCGCACACCGGGATGGCGCCAGCCCCAGGCGGGGCGGGGCATCAGGTGGATGCGCGCCAGCGCCGGCACTTGCAGGGCGAGTTGCGCGACCCCGCCGATGAACACGGCCCAGGCCAGCGCCATGGCGGGCGGATCCACATGCGGCGCAAGCCAGAGCGCGCAGCCGATGAATGAAAGGTTGAGCAGCACCGGGGTGAACGCCGGCACCGAAAACCTGCTCCAGGTGTTGAGCACCGCACCGGCGAATGCGGTCAGCCCGATGAACAGGATGTACGGGAAAGTGATGCGCAGCATCTCCACCGTGATGGCGAACTTCGCGCCATCGGCCGCGAAACCCGGTGCGCTCACATAGATGATCAACGGCGCCGCCGCGACGCCGATGGCGGACACCACGAAAAGCACACCGGCGAGCGTCCCGGCTGTGTGGTTGATCAGCGCGCGGGTCTCGTCCTCGGTGCCGCGATTCTTCGACTCCGCCAGGATGGGCACGAAGGCCTGCGAGAATGCGCCTTCTGCGAACAGCCGCCGCAGCAGGTTGGGGATGCGGAACGCGACGAAAAATGCGTCGGTGTAGACCGAAGCGCCAAAGGCCCGGGCGATCAGGAATTCGCGGGCCAGGCCGGTGATGCGCGAAGCAAGGGTGAAACCGCTGACCTTCGCGAGGGCGCCGAGGAGATTCACCGCCTCAAGTATACCGCCCGGGCTGCGTACCGCCACAGGCGCCGCGGTGGCCGCCGCAAGGGGAAAGGCCGGGAATGCGGTGTTGGGCACGTCACTTGCGCGCAAACGCTTGAATTTGCTATACTCGCAGGCTTACCGATTTCCGAGGTCTCGCCTTTCGTCCGTACCGGTTTGATCAACGGCGCGATCTCATACTCCCCTTTCAGGATCAACATGGCTACTGCTTCCAAAGCGAAGAAAAAGACGGTGCGCACGGCCTCCGGCCTCAAGCGCGCCCGTCAGGGCATCAAGGAAAACGCGCACAACTCCAGCCTGCGTTCGCGCCTGCGCACGGCCATCAAGGCGGTCCGCAAGGCGGTAGCCGGCGGCGACAAGGCCGCCGCAGCCGCGTCCTACCAGGTGGCGCAAAAAGTCATCGACAGCACCGCCGACAAGAAGATCGTGCACAAGAACAAGGCCGCCCGCGACAAGAGCCGCCTGGTGGCTGCGGTCAAGGCGATGGCCTGATCCCATCCGCGCGTCGAACAAAAACCGCCCCTGGGGCGGTTTTTTTTCGTCCGCCCCCGACGCCGCGGTACCGCCTTTCAGTCCGGCGAAGCGTCCGTGCCGTCGCGCGGGTGGTCGCGACCGTGCCGCACCTGCAACTCGTTGTCGCGGGCGAAATTGAGCAGGAAACCGTAGGCCATCGGCTCGATCTCCTTGAGTTTCGCGTTCACCACCACGCTCTTGATGTTGTTCGAGGTGATCGGAAAGCAATACGGCGAGTATCCCCGCCGGCCCCCGCCAAAGGAGGACATCACGCCCGCCAGCCTCTCGGCCCAGTCGCTCGGCCGGAACGCCTTGCCCTCGGTTGTGATCCCCAGGATCACGAACTCGTTGGAATCGACTTGCATGAAAAAGAAATGAGGGCTGCCCCCTTGCGCCCTGCGGTGAAGGCGCTGTGTGCCCGGGGTGCCGCGATCGGCCCGTTCCGGCATTGCGCACAAGCGGGTGAGCGCGGATTGTAGCCGATGGGTCAGCCGGCCTTCCGCGTGCAGCGCGGCGCGGCCTCGCGCCCCGGTACAATCCGGGTTTCACGTGTTCGATCCAGCGCCCCTCGATGAAATCCGTTGCCGTCTTTTGCGGTTCCAACACAGGCCAGGACGCCGTCTATGCGCAGTCCGCCGCGCATACCGGGCGCCTCATTGCCGAGCGCGACCTGGTGCTGGTCTATGGCGGCGGGCATCGCGGCCTCATGGGCATCACCGCCAACGCAGCCCTGGCTGCCGGCGGACATGTGCACGGCGTCATCACCGAATACCTCAAGTCGCGCGAGTTGCAGCACCCCGGCATCCACAAGTGCGAAGTCGTCGCCGACATGTCGGTCCGCAAGCACCGGTTTGCCGAACTGGCCGACGCCTTTCTGATCCTGGCCGGTGGCATCGGCACGCTCGAGGAAATGAGCGACATGTGGAGCCGCGCGCAACTGGGCGGGCTGCGCAAGCCGATCGGCATCGTCAACACGCGCGGCTTCTACGATCCGCTGCTGGCCATGGTCGAACGCATGATCGCCGACGGTTTCCTGCCGGTCGGCCAGAAGGACTGGCTGGTGGTCGATGAGGATGCCGGCACCGTCCTCGACGCGCTGGCGCGTTATGCCCCGGCGCCTCCGGTGTCCAAGTGGATCTGAGCCCCGTCCGTACGCCCGCACGCGCGCCCGCGCGCACCTCTTGACACTCCCGCCATGACCCTGGGCATCGCCTATCCGCTGGCGCGCGCGGCCATGTTCCGTCTCGAACCGGAAGCCGCGCACGCGCTGGCCATGAAAAGCCTGAATGCACTGGCCGCGAGCGGCACCATCGCGCTGGTGGCCGCACGGGTGCCGCCGGATCCGCGCACTGTGATGGGTATTGTTTTTCCCAATCCGGTGGGCTTGGCCGCCGGCGCGGACAAGAACGGGGAATGCATCGACGGTTTCGGCGCCCTGGGCTTCGGGTTCATCGAGCTGGGCGGTGTCACCCCGCGCGGCCAACCGGGCAATCCGCAGCCGCGCGTCTTCAGGCTGCCCGAAGCGCGCGGCATCATCAACCGGCTGGGCTTCAACAACTTCGGGGTCGACTTCCTGGTAGAGAAGCTCAAGCGGCACAGCTACAAGGGCGTGATCGGGGTCAATCTCGGCAAGAATCTCGACACGCCGCTGGAGAAGGCCGCCGATGACTATGCCATCTGCTACGAAAAGGTGTATCCGTACGCGGGCTTCGCGACGGTCAACATTTCGTC
>CANGUJ010000401.1 GCA_947456845.1 Burkholderiales bacterium
AATGAAAGTCGTTGTGCTTGGAGCAGGGCTGTTGGGGGTGACGTCCGCCTATTTCCTGCGCCAGCAGGGTCACGAAGTCACGGTGGTCGACCGGCAGGCGCAGCCGGCCGCTGAAACCAGTTTCGCCAACGGCGGCCAGATTTCGGTCAGCCACGCCGAACCGTGGGCCAATCCCGGCGCCCCCCTCAAGGTATTGAAATGGCTGGGCAAGGAGGACGCGCCCCTGCTGTTCCGCTTGCGCGCCGACATGCGCCAATGGATGTGGGGCCTGCAGTTCCTGCGTGAATGCACGCCGGCGCGCACACGCTTCAACATCGCGCAGATCGTGCGCCTGGGTACCTACAGCCGCGAAACCCTGCAGGCGCTGCGCGAGTCGATCGGACTCCAATACGACCAGCGTACCCAGGGCATCCTGCACTTCTACACCAGTGAAAAGGAATTCGAAGGCGCCGAAGCGCCGGCCGCGCAGATGCGCGAGTTGGGATGCGACCGGCGCGTCATTTCCGCCGACGAGGCGGTGCGCATCGAACCGGCCCTGGCCCACATACGGCCCAGGCTGGCAGGCGCCACCTACACCGCCGAAGACGAATCCGGCGACGCCAACCGCTTCGCCCGCGGGCTGGTCGAGCGCTGCCGGGCCGATGGCGTGGAATTCCTGATGAGCCACACCATCACTGCGCTGCGCGAGGCCGGCGGCAGTATCCACCATGTGGAAGCCACCGATCCCGAGGGTAGATTCCAGCGCATCAGTGCCGATGCCTTCGTGTTGGCCATGGGCAGCCTGTCGCCGATGTACGCCAAGCCACTGGGTATCGAGTTGCCGATCTATCCGGCCAAGGGCTACTCGGTCACCATGCAGGTGCGCGACACCTCCAAGGCGCACCAGGTTTCCCTGACCGACGACGAGTACAAGCTGGTGTTCTCCCGCCTCGGCGACCGGCTGCGCATCGCGGGCACGGCCGAACTCAACGGCTACGACCGCGACCTGAACCGCGTACGCTGCGAGGCGATCGTGCGGCGGGTCGAGGAACTGTTCCCCGGCGCGGGCGACACCGCGAGTGCGCAATTCTGGACCGGCTTGCGTCCCGCGACGCCGAGCAACATCCCGATCATCGGCCGTTCGAAGCTGCCGAACCTCTACCTCAACACCGGGCACGGGACACTTGGATGGACGCATGCTTGCGGCTCGGGCAAGTCGATCGCACGCATCGTGAGCGGGCTCGCACCCGAAGTCGATTTCGCGTTCACCGGCGAACATCGGGCGAGCACGGCGCGGCCGCGCCCGAGCATTCGTGGCTCGCAACGTGCATAGAAACAACATGATGTGCTGAAAATGCGCTGACAAGCTGGCGCGGGAAATTGGAACGCTTCAACAATTCCAATGTGCGTGTGCTCGTGATCGCAATGGAGTACGAATGGTCACGAAGACCGCTGCGAAAAAGGCTTGATCGCCGTTTTCTTTTAGCCAGTATTCGCGCGGGCAGGTCGCACGCTCCTGGGAAACCAAAAAGCGATTCGTCGAGAGGCGGATCGCTCTTTTGCTTGCGCCTCGCTCGACGGGGTTCTCGCTGTCCGCGCAAGACGTTCAATCCGGCGCGAGGCCGCGAGTCCCGCGGTTGAACCGCTATGCGCCGCGGCATCAGTCCATCTTGATACCGTTGTCGCGAACGATCCTGGTCCAGGTATCGATTTCACTGCGGATGAAGGCCCGGTATTCCGCAGGCGAGTTGCCCACGACCTCGTAACCCATGTCGATAAGCTGCTTGCGCACATCAGGCATCTTCAGGACTTCAACCAAAGACTGATTCACCTTCGCAACAATTTCCGGCGGCGTACGCGCTGGCGCCATCATGCCGAATGTCGCCGCAAACTCCACACCGGGATAGCCGGCTTCGGCTGCGGTCGGCACATCAGGCAACAACGGTGACCGCGTGCTGTTGGCTATGGCGAGCGCGATGACGCGTCCAGCCTTGACCTGGGCACCGGAAGGGATCATGGCATCGATTAGCACGGGGATCTGCCCGCCAAGCAGGTCCGTAAGCGCCGGCGCGCTGCCCTTGTAGCCGATGTGCTGCATGGAGATGCCGGCGCGCGCGGCAAACAGGGCCCCACCCAGATGGCCGATGCTGCCCAACCCTGCGGATCCAAAGCTCATCGCCCCCGGCTTGGACTTGGCCATCTCGACACGTTGCTTCATGTTCTTGACTGACAACTGGGGACTCACCAGGATCAGCCCGGGCAAAGTCACCAGAAGACCAATCGGCTCCAGATCGCGCAAGGGATCGTAGGGCACCTTGAGGCCGAGCGCCTGGTTCAACGATATCGGCGCACCGGTGGCAAGCAGGGTGTAGCCGTCAGGGCGGGCCTTGACCACATGGTCTGTTGCAATGACGGTAGCGCCGCCCGGTTTGTTTTCGACGACGATTTGCTGCTTGAGGAGCGCAGACATGCGCGGCGCCACCTGACGCATCACGGTATCAAGCCCACCCCCCGGGGCATACGGCACGACAAGCTGGATCTGGCGGCTGGGGTAGGCCGCAGGCGACTCCACCGTCTGGGCGTGCACGACGTACGCGGACAGGCTCGAAAGGAACAGGATCCATTTGAACATGGTGGTCGGTTTCATGATCGCATCGACTCGCTGGGTATTTGTTGGGTTTGATCTGAAATGGTCGCAAGCATCCTGGCCGGTCAGCGGTGCCCGAGTTCGGTCTCCACCCGCTGGACCAGGTTCAGCAGGCGCGGGGCGATCTCCTCTTCAAGCCTGTTGCCGCGCAAGTTGAACGAGGCCACCGCACAGTTGAAGACGACGATGTCGCCCGTCGAAACGAGCTCCATCGGGACGGCGACCGCATGTATTCCCTTGCGCGACGTGTCCAGCGCCGTGCAAAAGCCCTTCTTCCTGAATTGAGCGAGAGCGCGTTCAAATTCGGCACGCAACTCTTTTGCCGCAGCGGGCGTGCGGTCGCACAAGGCCGCCATGATGTCGGCTCGTTCGGATTCGGCGCTTGCCGAAACGTAGGCGCGCCCCAGCGCTGTGGTGGCGATGTCCCGGCTCGCGCCCATGTCGGGACGGGCGGTATCGGCACTGTTGTCGATGCAACTCTCGACCAGCACCAGGTCCAGCCCGTCGCGCATGCCCAGCGAGACCGCGCCGTGCGCGAAGTCGGCGAGCTGCTGCATTGCAGGCCGTGCAACCCGCCGCACGCTCAACTGAGCCAGTAGCGGATGCACCAGCCGCAGCATGGCGGTAGTGAGATGGTAGCGCGTGGTCTCGGCCTGATACCTGAGATATCCCAGCATCGCCAGGGTTCGCGTGAGCCGCGCAACGGTTGGACGCGGAATGCCCGTGCTTGCGGCAATTTCCCGATTGCTCAAGTACGGCGCACTCGCATCGAAGGCGCGCAGGACATCGAGCCCGCGCGCCAGCGTGTACGCGAACTGCGGATCCTTTTCGAAGACCGCCCTGCCTTCATCAGGGGCGGTATCGGCGCGTGCCCTCATCGGTGCTCCAACGTGGAAATTGCCGTCATCTTGCAATGGCTCGCCGAGTGTGTCAACATATCAATCAAAATGTCTGATATTCAGACAGGCCAATGCCGGGATACGACAACAACGAACAACCAACAAGCAACAGCGCAGGTTTGCCATCGCGACCGGCGCGGGGGGACTATTTTGGGCACCATCAGGCTGCAATCTTCCTTGAGCCGCAAGCTCGGTATCGACTACCCGATATTCGGCTTCTCGCACAGTGCGCCCGTGGTGGCCGAGATCACCAGGGCTGGCGGCTACGGCGTGTTCGGCGCCACGCGCAATACGCCGGACGAGATCCGCGACCTGCTGCGCTGGATCCGCCAGCGGGTGGGAAACCGGCCGTTCGGTGTCAATCTGGTGCTGCCCGACGGCATGCCCGATGAAGACAATCGCCACTTGATCGAAGCCCAGCTCCCCGAGGAGCACAGGCAGTTTGTCGCCGGCCTGTACAAGAAGTACAACGTGCCTCCGGCGACCGGGCCGGGCATGCGCTCCCGCTTCGTGCGCTCGAACGACATGGCGGCTCGCCAGATGCAGGCGGTGATGGAAT
>CANGUJ010000402.1 GCA_947456845.1 Burkholderiales bacterium
GCGCGCAGCCTCGGCCAGGCGGTGGCCCGGCTCGGGCTGACCACGCAAAAACTGCACGCCGCCGGCAGCGTCGAGCGCACGCTGGCCAACGCCTCGACCTATCTCGAGGCCTTCGGCCATGTGGTGCTGGCCTGGATGTGGCTGCGCGCGGCCGTGATCGCCGCGCGCAGGCTCGAGGCGGGAAGCGCGGACAGCGCGTTCTACCGCGGCAAGCTGCAGGCGGCGGCGTATTTCTTCCGCTGGGAACTGCCCAAGGCGGCGCAGTGGTGCGACCTGCTCGACGGTCTCGACGCGACGACCCTGGACATGCAGGACGACTGGTTCTAGAAAAGGAAAAGGGGAGCTGCCATGAGCCTCAAGAAACTGATGGACCTGACCGGCCGCGTGGCGATCGTCACCGGCGGGTCGCGCGGGCTGGGCCTGCAGATCGCCGAGGCGCTGGGCGAGATGGGCGCGCGCCTTGCCATCACCGCGCGCAAGGCGGGCGAACTGGAGTCCGCGCAGGCGCACCTGGCGGCGCAGGGCCATGAGGTGCTGACCCTCCCGTCGGATCTCGGCAAACCCGAGGTTCCGGCGCAGATCGTCGAGGCCGTCATGCGGCGATACGGGCAGATCGACATCCTGGTCAACAACGCCGGGGCCACCTGGGGCGCGAGTGCCGAAGACCATCCCCTCGAGGCATGGCAGAAGCTCGTGAACCTGAACCTGACGGGCAACTTCCTCCTGTGCCAGCAGGTCGCGAAGGCCTCGATGATCCCGCGCAGGTACGGGCGCATCGTCAACATCGCCTCGGTCGCGGGCCTGGGCGGCAACCCGCCGCAGATGGAGGGCACCATCGCCTACAACACCACCAAGGGCGGGCTGGTCAACTTCACCCGCGCGCTGGCGGCCGAGTGGGGCAAGTACAACATCACCGTCAATGCCATCTGCCCCGGATTCTTCCCGTCCAAGATGACCCGGGCGACGCTCGCCGCCCACGAGAAGTTCTTCATCGAGATGACGCCCCTGGGCAAGCTGGGCAACGACGAGGATCTCAAGGGCGCGGCCGTGCTGTTCGCCTCCGACGCGGGCGGCCACATCACCGGCCAGTGCCTGGCCATCGACGGCGGCGCCATCGTCATCTGAACCAAAGGAGCAACGTCCCATGACCACCATCAACAAGCAGATCCACCTGGTTCGGCGCCCGGTCGGCGAGCCTACCGAGGCCTGTTTCGCCCTGGTCGAAAAGACGCTCGGCGACCCCGGTCCGGGCCAGGTGCTGGTGAGGAACCGGTTCCTCTCGCTGGACCCGTACATGCGCGGTCGCATGGACGAGGCCAAATCCTATGCCCAGCCGCAGGCGCTCAATGAAGTGATGGTCGGCGCGACCAGCGGCGAGGTGCTGGTGTCGAACCACCCCGACTTCAAGGCGGGCGACACGTTCGCCGCCAAGTTCGGCCTGGGCTGGCAGACCCATGCCATCGTCAAGGGCGAGCACATCATCAAGGTCGATGCGTCGCGCGTGCCGCTGTCCTACTACGTGGGGCTGCTCGGCATGCCGGGCGCCACCGCCTGGTACGGCACCATGAAGATCCTCGAACCGGCGGCCGGGCAAACCCTGGTCGTGACCGCCGCCACCGGCGCGGTGGGTGGCGTGGTCGGGCAACTGGCCAAGGCGCATGGCGCGCGGGTGGTCGGCATCGCCGGCGGCACCGCCAAGTGCGACTATGCGGTCCGGGAGATGGGCTTCGACGCCTGCATCGACTACAAGGCGCCCGGCTGGAAGGAGGCCTTCAAGGCCGCCACGCCGGACGGCGTCGATCGCGTGTTCGAAAACGTCGGCGGCGAGATCTTCGACACCATCCTGGCGCGCATGAACCCATTCGGGCGCATCGCCGTCTGCGGACTGATTTCCGGCTACAACGGCACGCCCATGCCGATTGCCAACTTCCGCTCGGTGCTGGTCAACAAGCTGCGCATCCAGGGCTTCATCATTTCCGACCACCTCGAGTTCTGGCCGCAGGCGCACAAGGAACTGGCCGACCTGGTCACAGCCGGCCGGCTCAAGTACCGCGAATCGGTCGCCGAAGGCCTGGAGAGCGCGCCCGGGGCCTTTCTGGCGATGCTCAAGGGCGGCAATTTCGGCAAGCAGATCGTCCGCCTGTAGGCGCCGCGCGCGCCGGCCGGGTCCTTTGGGGCGGCGCGCGTTGGTCGATTCCTTTCGTCGCCTTCGTCGCCTTCATCACCGCAGCGTCACCCGCAGAGGAGCAAACCCATGAACGCACCCGAAAAAGTCCAGTTGAACGCCGCCGGCATGTCCACCGAGGTGGCGCGCCTGCAGACCAACATGCCCGTGCCGCCACGCTTCAATTCGGCGGCCGAGGAAAGGCTGCACCGCAAGCAGCGCCTGACGGCCGCCTTTCGCATCTTCGGCCAATGGGGCCTGGGGGAGGGCGCGGCCGGCCACATCACGGTGCGCGACCCGGAACATCCGGAAACCTTCTGGCTCAACCCGTTCGGCGTGCACTTCTCGCGCATCAAGGTTTCCAGCCTGATCCGCGTGGACCACGACGGCAACGTCATCGAGGGCGACTATCCGGTCAACCGCGCGGCCTTCGCCATCCATTCGCGCATCCACAAGGCGCGCCCGGACGTGGTGGCCGCCGCGCACACCCACGGCGTCTATGGCCGCGCCTTCAGCGCACTGGGCAAGCCGCTGGCGATGATCAACCAGGACGTGTGCGCCTTCTACAACGACCATGTCCTGTATGACGACTACGGCGGCGTGGTGCTGGAACTCGACGAAGGCGAACGCATCGCCGCGGCGCTCGGCCCGAGAAAGGCCGCCATCCTGCGCAATCACGGCCTGCTGACGGTGGGCGGCAGCGTCGACGAGGCGGCCTGGTGGTACCTGTCGATGGAGCGCAACTGCCAGACGCAGCTGCTGGCCGAGGCCGCCGCGCACGGCCAGCCCCTGCGCCTGGTGCCGGAGGATGCCTGCCGCCAGGCCTACAGCGTGGTCGGCGTGCCGTATGCGGGATGGTTTTCATTCAACCTGCTCTACGACAAGCTGGTGGGCGAGTCGCCGGATTTCCTCAACTGAACCGGCGCCGCGCGCGGCAGCCAACCCGCGCCCGGCGCCCAAGGGAGCAAGGTACTTGAAAACCTTCGCAGGCAGGACCGCCGTGATCACCGGCGGGGGCAGCGGCTTTGGCCGCGAATTCGCGCGCCTGGCGCACCGATGCGACATGAACGTGGTCATCGCCGATGTGCAGGAGGACGCGCTCGAGGCCGCGCGCGCCGAGCTTCAGGCGCAGGGCGCCCGGGTGCTGGCGCTCAAGACCGATGTGGCCAGCGCGGCGGCGGTGGAGGCGCTGGCGGATGCGACCCTGGCGCGCTTCGGCGTGCCCGGCCTGGTGTTCAACAACGCCGGCGTCGGCGGCACCGGCGGCCTGCTGTGGGAAAACTCGCAGGCCGACTGGGCCTGGGTGATGGGTGTGAACCTGTGGGGAGTGATCCACGGCGTGCGCATCTTCACGCCGCTGATGCTGGAGGCGGCGAACAAGGACGCGTCGTTCGAGGCGCACATCGTCAACACCGCGTCGATGGCCGGGCTGCTCACGCCGCCCAACATGGGCGTCTACAACGCCACCAAGCATGCCGTGGTGGCGCTGACCGAAACGCTCTACCAGGACCTGGGTCTGGTGACCAGCCAGGTGTCATGCTCGGTGCTGTGCCCGTATTTCGTGCCTACCGGCATTTTCCAGTCCGAACGCAACCGCCCGGCCGACCTGACCGATGCGACCGACCTGACCGCCTCGCAGCGCATCGCGCGGGACATGGGGCAGAAGGCGGTCAACGCCGGCAAGGTGTCGGCCGCCGAAGTGGCGCAACTGACCTTCGAGGCGATCGCCGCCAACCAGTTCTACGTGTTTTCGCATCCCAAGGCCCTCGGGAATGTCGAGACGCGCATGCGCGCCATCGTGGACGGCCGCAATCCGCCCGACCCGTTCGCCGCGCGTCCCGAGGTTGGGGAGCGGCTGCGCGCGCAGTTGCGCGGCGCCTGACGGCGAGCCGCCCGGGGCGCGCGCCGTCGGTTCTAGC
>CANGUJ010000403.1 GCA_947456845.1 Burkholderiales bacterium
ACCATGCGCCCGACAAGCCGCGGCGCCAGCGCGGCGGCCGCACGGCCGCCGAAGGCCTACTCCGCTCATTTCTGGAGGACCGCGCGGCCGATTACCGTTTCGCCATGTCCAGCCCGCTGACGGCGGCGCATGCCTGTTCGCGCCTGTCGCCGCATTTCGCCTTCGGCACCCTGTCGATCCGCGAGGCGGCGCAGGCCACCTGGAAGCGCCGCAGCGCGCTGCTGGCGATGAGCGATGCGGTGCGCCCGCAAGGCGCGCTCGCTGGCCTGAAGAGCTTCGAAAGCAGGCTGCACTGGCACTGCCACTTCATGCAAAAGCTCGAGAGCGAGCCCGCCATTGAATTCGGCAACATGCACCGCGGCTTCGACGGCCTGCGCGACCGGTCCGCGCCCGGCGGCGTCGGTGGGGCGCGCCTGCAGGCATGGTCGCGTGGCGAGACCGGGTATCCGATGATCGACGCGGCCATGCGCATGCTCGCGGCCAGCGGCTGGATCAATTTCCGCATGCGCGCCATGCTCGTCTCTTTTGCCGCCTATCAACTGTGGCTCGACTGGCGCGAGCCGGCGCTGGTATTGGCGCGCGAATTCCTCGACTACGAGCCGGGCATACACTATTCACAGATGCAGATGCAGTCCGGTGTCACCGGCATCAACGCGATCCGCATGTACAACCCGGTCAAGCAGGCCATGGACCACGATCCGCAAGGCCGCTTCGTGCGGCGCTGGCTGCCGGCGCTCGCCCGGGTGCCGCACGCCTACATTTTCGCGCCCTGGTCGATGCCGGTCGACCTGCAGCGCCGAGTCGGCTGCACCATCGGCACCGACTATCCCGCGCCGATCGTCGACAACGCGTCGGCCATGCGCGAGGCACGCAACAGGATCCACGCCGTGCGTGCCGAACCCGAGGTGCGCCGCGAGGCACAGGCGGTGTATCGAAAGCACGGCAGCCGCAACCCGGCGCGGGAGGGTACGCCGCGCGCATCCGCCCGCGCGCCCGACCGCAATCTGCAACTCTTCTAGGGGAGCTGCGATGCAGGCATCGGCGTCCCGGATCGAACAGGCCATCCTCGATCTCGTGGCTGCGCGCGGCACGGCGAAATCGATCTGCCCCTCCGAGGCCGCGCGCACCTTGGGAGGCGCCCGATGGCGTGTCCTGATGCCCGCGGTGCACCGGGCCGCCCTGCAACTGGCCTTGGCCGGCAGGATCGACATCACGCAGCGAGGCAAACGGCTCGATCCCTCGCAGGCCTGGGCCGGGCCGGTGCGCTTCAGGCAACCCGGTCCCGACCGCTAGGCCTTCAGGTTCCCACCCTCAGGGCAGCAGTCATCTTGCGCAAGGCGGCGATCACGCTCAGCGCGGTGATCTTCCCGGTGCGCGGGTTCTCCGACGGAATATTGGCGATCTCCATCGAAAACGAAGCCGAATCCGCATCCACCTCGATGCGGTGGGTGTTGCGCTCCAGATGCGGGTCGGCCCAGATTTCCAGCGTGGTCCTGTCCGGCCCGATACCCGCCAGCGACAGGGCGACCGCCACGTTAAGGTTGGCCGGGAATCCCACCGCCGCCTCGCGCGGCGTACCGTTGAAGATGCGCAAGGGTTCGCGGATGTCCTCGATGGCAATGTTGTTCTCTACCAGATAAGGGGCGCCGACCAGCCCCCGCACCGGTTTCCGGGTGATCATGCGCACCGAGCGGATCGTGCCTTCGGCGGCGGCCGTTACCGCGTCGAGCCCGATCAGGGCGCCGGTGGGCACCACGATCTGCCCGCCGCGCTCGCGCGCCAGGTCGATCAGGTGCTCGTTGCGCAGCAGGGCCCCGACCGACAGCACCACCACCTTCTTGCCGGCTTCAAGCACCGGCCTGCAGATGTCGTCGAGCAAGGCCGACGGCGCGCACTCGACCACCACATCGCACAGAGGCTCGAGCCCCGCAATATCGGTGAATTCGCACGGACTCGCCAGCTTGATACGGCCGCGCGCCGTCGCCACGTCGCGCACCGCGATGGCCGCGAGTTTGAGCCCTGGAATGCCGGCGTCGAGTTTCTCGGCGACGCTCTTGCCTACCGCACCGAGCCCGGCGATGCCGACACGCACGGGTTGATGGCCTGATTGCATCTCGTGCTCTCCTGATCAAACCGGGATTCTAAGCCGCGTGCGCCTACTTGCAGGCCGCCGCAATACAAAGGGCCCGCAAGCGGCGCTTGCGGGCCCCGGGGACGGCTGGAGGCGAAGGCGGGCCGCCTTTACTTGCCCGCCAGGGTCATCGCCAGCAGCATTTCATTCATGCGCCGCACGAAGCCGGCCGGATCCTCGAGCTGACCGCCTTCGGCCAGCAGCGCCTGGTCGAACAGCAGCGCGGACCAATCGTCGAACTTGACCTCCTCGTACTTCAGGCGCGTGACCAGCGGATGCTTGGGGTTGATCTCCAGGATGGGCTGCGACTCCGGCGCCTTCTGGCCTGCCGCCTTGAGCATGCGCGCGAGGTTCGCGTTCATGTCGTTCTCGTCGGCCACCAGGCACGCCGGCGAATCGGTCAGCCGGTGCGTGACGCGCACGTCCTTGACCTTTTTGTCGAGCGACTTCTTGATTTTCTCGATCAGTTCCTTGGATTCACCCTCGGCGGCTTCGCGCTCCTTCTTCTCGGCCTCGTCTTCCAGCTTGCCGAGGTCGAGATCGCCCTTGGCGACCGACACCAGCGCCTTGCCTTCGAACTCATGCAGGTGCGAGACCAGCCACTCGTCGACGCGGTCGGAGAGCAGCAGCACCTCGATGCCCTTCTTGCGGAACACCTCGAGATGCGGGCTGTTCCTGGCCGCGAGGAAGGTCTCGGCGGTGACGTAGTAGATCTTGTCCTGGCCTTCCTTCATGCGCGCCACGTAGTCGGCCAGCGCCACGGTTTCGTCGCTGGTGTTGGCCTGGGTGGAAGCGAAGCGCAGCAGCTTGGCTACGCGCTCCTTGTTGGCGTAATCCTCGCCCACGCCTTCCTTCAGGACGCGGCCGAATTCCTTCCAGAACTTGGCGTACTTCTCCTTCTGCGCGGCATCATCGCTGTTGGCCAGTTCCTCGAGCAGCGAAAGGACGCGCTTGGTTGAACCCTCGCGGATGGCCTTGACGTCGCGCGATTCCTGCAGGATCTCGCGCGAGACGTTGAGCGGCAGGTCGGAGGAGTCGATCACGCCCTTGACGAAGCGCAGGTACTGCGGCATCAACTGCTCGGCGTCGTCCATGATGAACACGCGCCGCACGTAGAGCTTGATGCCGTGCTTGCGTTCGCGGTCATACATGTCGAACGGCGCACGCCCGGGCACGTACAGCAGCTGGATGTATTCCTGGCGGCCCTCCACCCGGTTGTGGGTGTAGGCGAGCGGCGCCTCGAAGTCGTGCGAGACGTGCTTGTAGAACTCGGTGTACTGCTCCTCGGTGATGTCCGACTTGGCGCGCGTCCACAGTGCGGTCGCCTGGTTGACGGTCTCGTCCTCGTCCTTGGTGACGTATTCGTTCTTGTCCTTGTCCCATTCCTCCTTCTTCATCACGATCGGCAGGGTGATGTGGTCGGAGTACTTGGTGATGATGGACTTGAGGCGCCAGATCGAAAGCAGTTCATCCTCGCCTTCGCGCAACTCGAGGATGATGTCGGTGCCGCGGCTGGCGCGCTCGGCGGACTCCACGGTGAACTCGCCCTCGCCGGCCGATTCCCAGCGGACCGCCTCGGTCGCACCGGCGCGGCGCGTCAGTACGGTGATCTTCTTGGCGACGATGAAGCCCGAGTAGAAGCCCACGCCGAACTGGCCGATCAGGTTGGCATCCTTGGCCTGGTCGCCCGAGAGCTTGGAAAAGAACTCCCGGGTACCGGATTTTGCAATCGTGCCCAGGTGGGAGATGACTTCATCCCGGCTCATGCCGATGCCGTTGTCGCGGATGGTCAGGGTCTTCGCATCGGCGTCGAAAAAGACGCGCACGTCCAGGTTGGGTTGGTCTTCGTAGAGGGCCGCGTTGTCCAGCGCCTCGAAGCGCAGCTTGTCGCAGGCGTCCGACGCGTTGGAGAC
>CANGUJ010000404.1 GCA_947456845.1 Burkholderiales bacterium
CGGATCCATCGAGAAGTCGCCGCTCTTGGGCGCGCCCGCACGGCGGATCAGCGGCTTGGTGAGGCGCTGCTTGTGATGCACGTAATCGAATCCGTAGCGTCCCTTGACGCACAGCCGGCCCCGATTGGCGGGGCCGTCGCGCCCCTCCACTGAAACAATGCGGTCGTCCTTGATGTTGTAGGTCAGTTGGCATCCTACGCCACAGTACGGGCACACCGAGTCCACCTTCCTGTCCGGCTTGGCAAGGCCCGCATTGTTGGCCGGCATTAGCGCGCCTGTCGGGCAGGCCTGCACGCACTCGCCGCAGGCCACGCAGGTCGACTCTCCCATCGCGTCGTCGAGATCGAAGACGATTTTCGAATGATCGCCACGCATCGCGTAGCCGATCACGTCGTTGACCTGCTCCTCGCGGCAGGCGCGCACGCAACGCGTGCACTGGATGCAGGCGTCCAGATTGACCGCGATAGCCGGATGCGAAACATCGGGATTCGGACTCCGCCTCGGCAGCGCCTTCAGGGCCGCGCGCGCGCCGGTGACGCCAAGCTTGCCCGCCCACAAGTCAAGCTCCGAGTCGGGCTTGTACTGCCTGTCCGGCATGTCCGACAGCAACAGTTCGAGCACCATCTTCTGCGATTTTTCAGCGCGCGGCGAATCGGTGATGACCTCCATGCCTGGCGTCGCGGCGCGGCAGCAGGCGGGCGCAAGCACCCGCTCGCCCTTGACCTCGACCACGCATGCGCGGCAGTTGCCGTCCGCCCGGTAGCCTTCCTTGTAGCAAAGATGCGGGATGGCCACGCCATTGCGCCTGGCGGCGGCGAGGATGGACTCGCCATTGAAGGCCTCGACCTCACGGCCATTGAGGCTGAATGCCACGACACTGGCGGGCACTTCGCGTTTCAGCGGGGCGTTCATGGCCTAGACTTCTCCGGGGAAATACTTCGCGATGCAGCGGATCGGGTTCGGGGCCGCCTGGCCGAGGCCGCATATCGACGCCTCGCCCATGACTTGGCCCAGGTCTTCAAGCGTTTCGAGATCCCATTTCGGCGCTTCCATCAGCGCGGCCGCCTTGGCCGTTCCCACCCTGCACGGCGTGCACTGGCCGCAGGACTCGTGCTTGAAGAAGTTCATCACGTTGCGCGCGGCATCGCGCGCCCGGTCCTTGTCGGACAGGATCATCACCGCAGCCGAGCCGATGAAGCAGCCGTGCGGCTGCAGGGTATCGAAATCGAGCGGCACATCGCCCAGGCTGGCGGGCAGGATGCCCCCGGATGCGCCGCCGGGCAGATAGGCATAGAAAGCATGTCCGTCCAGCATGCCGCCGCAATACTCCGCGATCAGCTCGCGCACCGTGATGCCCGCAGGTGCCAGATGCATGCCTGGCCGCTTCACCCTGCCCGATACGGAAAAGGAGCGCAGCCCGCGACGGCCGTGGCGCCCGAATCCGGCGAACCAGTCCGCGCCGCGGGTGAGGATGTCGCGCACCCAGTAAAGGGTTTCGAAGTTGTGTTCCAGCGTCGGGTAACCGAACAGCCCGACCTGCGCCACATAGGGCGGCCGCAGGCGCGGTTCGCCGCGCTTGCCCTCGATGGACTCGATCATCGCCGACTCTTCGCCGCAGATGTAGGCGCCGGCACCGCGCCGCAGTTCGATCGGCGGCAGGGCGCAGGGCGGATCGGCCTTGAGGCGCGCCAGTTCCTTCTCCAGGATGGCGCGGCAGCCGTGATACTCGTCGCGCAGATAGATATAGATCGCGCCGACCCCGGTGACCCAGGCAGCGATCAACATGCCCTCCAGGAAGCGGTGCGGGTCGCGCTCCAGGTAGGTCCGGTCCTTGAAAGTGCCGGGCTCGCCCTCGTCGATGTTGACGGCCATCACTTTGGGCCCGGCCTCGGCGCGCACGATCCGCCACTTGCGCCCGGCCGGGAAGCCGGCGCCACCCAAGCCGCGCAATCCGGACTTCTCCATGGCGGCAATCATGGCCTCCGGGTCATGCCCGCCCGCGAGACATTGCGCCAGCAGATCATAGCCACCCGCCTTGCGGTACGTGACATAGCCGGCATAACCCGGCGCCGCCTTTGCCGACGGCCCTGGCGTCTGTGACGGATCGACAAAGCGCACTGGGTCGAACGGCGTACGGTCGGAAGCCGCCGGATGCCGGGTCCTGCCGCCGGCGGCCGCCTCCTGCACCGCCTGAAGCGTCGCGTGCGGCAGGGCATTCTGGCCCACCACGACCGCGGGCGCCTGTTCGCAGCGCCCGACGCACGGCGCCGGGATTACCCTGACATGGGCCCCGAGCACGGCGGGCAGACGTTCGAGCAGGTCGCGCGCACCGGCCAACTCGCAGGCAACCGATTCGCACACCCGGATGGTCAGCCTGGCGGCGTCGCCCGCGTCGCCATCCCGCACCACATCGAAGTGATGATAGAAGGTCGCGACCTCGAAGACCTCGGCCATGCCGATCTTCATTTCCTGCGCCAGGGCCACCAAATGGCGTTCGGCCAGCGCGCCGTAACGATCCTGGATGCGATGCAGGTGCTCGATGAGCAGATCGCGCCGGCGTGGCGCATCCCCGAGCAGCGCCGCGACTTCGGCCAACGACCGGGCATCCACATGGCGCCCTTTGGCACGGGTCTTGAGCCGGATCTGGCTCTCCACTGCCTGCAGTGGCATGAGTTGGGAACTTCCCATCTGAATCCTGTTTTCGCGTTCGCGATGCGTCGTTGATTCAAGTAGACATTTCGCGGCCCGCATAGCTGCGGGATGGCGACGCGCCGACACGCCCAGGGAACTGGCCGATGTCGCGGATCTGCAACCACCACAAGGTTAGAAGCCGCGCGTCATCACGGCATTGATGAAAGTCAAAGCGCCCGGCGCAGCGATCAAGTCACTACGTTGGAACGCTCGAAGGCCTAGGGCTTGATCGGCGGAAACAATTCGGGCAGCGGAGGTTCCGACTCCTCCACCGTTCGGAAACCGCCGGCGATTTCCAGCGTACGATCGAATTCGTCGAGCGCGGCCGCGTCAAATTCGACCGTGACCTCATAGCCGGCCGATGAGGGCAGGGCACCTGCGTGGCCGCCGGGATCCGCGGCAGACTGCTGGGTCTCGAAACCCGCCGAATCGAGCGTCTGGGTCGCTTCGTAAGGCTCGTCGGAATCAAGCAATTGTGTCGCTTCGTAGGGCTCGTCGGCATCGAACAGTTGCGTGGCTTCGTAGGGCTCATCGGGATTGAACAGTTGCGTCGCCTCGTGGTGCTGATCCGCAGTGAAATCGCCGTCCCCGTCTTCGCCGGAGTGGATCAATGGCGGAAACATGTCCCGCCCGAGTTCGTCCATCGGATCCGCTTCGCGGCCGCGGTTCGGCGCCGAAAGGAAATGCCCGGCGAGTTCCTGTGTGCTCTGGTCGGCGATCGGCCGCGTGGCGGGCATGAGCGAGCGCGCCGGCGTGCCTGCCGGGCCGGGCGGCGTACGCGCAGGCCTTTGTCCCGGCGGACCAAGCGACGCGGCCATGTCGGAGGTGGCGACATGCGCTGCCTGGGAGGCCTGAGTCTGTCCGCGACCGGTGCGCGCGTGGACATCGAAATCGGGCGCCAGCATCTCTGGTTCTGCTACCTGCGGCAAATGCCCGAAGTCGGGTGCCATTTCGGAGGTAGCCACAGCAGGCTGGGCAAACGAAGACGGAACCATCTCGCTGGTGCTCATGCCGCCGTCGTGCGAGACGAATCCGCCGTCGAGTTTGGTTGTTGACACCTCCGACATCGCGTCAAAATGCGCGCCCAACTCGGTTGTCAGGACCGCGTCGCCGGGCAATTCCGAAACCGGCAGGGCTGGCACCATCTCGCCGGTCGCCTCCGGGCCGAGTTCGAAGGGCTGCGGGGCCGTGCCTGCCTTGGGATGCTGCGTCAAGGCCATTTGCGCGATGACCGCCGCTGCCGAGGCCGGCAGCGGTTGCACCACTACGGTCGTCGTGCGTGGCGCATTGGCGGCCGGCGCAGGCGCCCGCGCCGGCGCGGGGTCGGGCACGTAG
>CANGUJ010000405.1 GCA_947456845.1 Burkholderiales bacterium
GAATTGCGTGATGCGTTGTTGCCGAGGTTGTTGAGTGGCGACATTTCCGTGAACCAATAGCGATTGCGTCAAGTTATGCCTGCCAAGAAAAAGCGAAATCGACGCCTCTTCTCGGTTAAAGAAGAATTGTTGAAGAAGTCGCGGGAGGCGGCGCTGGCCGCGGTTCAGATTTTCAACAACCCAAACATAACTTTCAAATCGGAAACCTTCGTTGTTCTGATGGTCATTGCGTGGACCTATTTACTCCACGCCTACTACAGAAAACAGAAGGTGGACTATCGGTACTTTACGCAGGCACCGAAGCGGAAGTTGTTTCATTACACCAAGCATAAGGCGCACAAACATTGGGAACTAGAACGTTGTTTGAACGAAGCAAGTTGCCCGCTTGATGTTGGCGTTGTTCAGAACCTGAAGTTCATTATTGGCCTTCGGCATGAGATAGAACATCAAATGACGACGCGGATTGACGACTTGCTTAGCGCGCGCTTTCAAGCTTGTTGCATCAATTATCACGAAGCGATCGCCCTCCTTTTTGGAGAGGAATATGGCATCGCGAAGTTCTTGGCCGTCAGTTTGCAGTTCTCCTCTTTGACTCGCCAACAAGTCGAGACATTGGATGATCATGCTGGCCTGCCAGCGAACATCAAGAAGTACATCGAAGGGTTTGACGGCGATCTTGCCGAAGGCGTCTTTGACAGTACCAAATTTGCGTATCGGGTAATTTTTGTTCCAAAGACTGCAAATCACCCAAATCAGGCTGATCAGGTTATTACCTTTGTCAAACAGGATTCCGACTTGGCGAAAACGGTCAACGCATCGTATGCCGTTATCAAAGAGACGGAGAAGCAAAAGTGGCTTCCGTCCGAAATCGTAAAGAAGCTAAAGGCAGAGGGTTTTCCTAAATTTTCGATGACGGTCCACACGGAACTTTGGAAAAGTCTGGATGCTAAAAACAGCGCCAAGGGCTTTGGCGTACAAGTTGCAAAAACTTGGTATTGGTATGACGCGTGGCTTACAGAAGTTCGTAAGTACTGCACAGACGCCGGTCAGTTATATCGCTAGAGGGGTGATCGGGCATGAACGCAAAGACCTCCCCCCAATCCGAGATCATCCTTTATCAAACAGAGGATGGGCGCACCCGCGTCGAGTGCCGGTTTGATGACGAAACCATATGGCTTACGCAAGCCCAGATCGGCGAATTGTTCCAGACCACTCCGCAAAACGTAACGTTGCATTTGAAGGCGATATTTGCCGAAGGTGAATTGACGGAGGCGGCAACTTGTAAGGATTACTTACAAGTTCGATCAGAGGGTGGTAGATCGGTTTCCCGGAATCTTCGGCATTACCGGCTTGAGGCAATTTTGGCGATCGGTTTCCGCGTACGCAGCCAGCGCGGTACGCAATTTCGGCAGTGGGCCACAGCACGCTTGAACGAGTACCTGGTGAAGGGATTCACCATGGACGACGAGCGGCTAAAGAATCCGCCGGGCAAGGGCCAGCAGGACTACTTCGATGAACTGCTTGAGCGCATTCGCGATATCCGCTCGTCGGAGCGGCGCTTTTATCAGAAGGTGCTGGACATCTACGCGACGAGCGTGGACTACGTGGCCGATTCGGAGGTGTCGCAGCAGTTTTTCGCCACGGTGCAGAACAAGATGCACTGGGCCACACATGGGAAAACCGCCGCCGAGGTAATCCATGCGCGTGCTGATGCGGGCAAGCCCTTCATGGGTATGCAGAGCACGCGGCCGGGTGGCGTCGTCCGCAAGGACGACGTGGCCATCGCCAAGAATTACCTTACCGAGGGCGAGTTGCAGGTGTTGAACCGCATCGTCACGCTTTACATCGAGTACGCGGAGTTGCAGGCGCTTGAACGCAAGCCCATGACGATGCGCGATTGGACCGTGAAGCTGGACGACTTTTTACGCGCCGCCGGCCGCAACCTGCTCGACCATGCCGGCACCGTTTCGGCGGAATCCGCGCGGATCAAGGCCGAGGCGGAGTACGCGCGCTATCGTGCTGCGTTGGATTCGCAGCCTCGGGCAGTGGATGCCGATTTCGAGAAGGCGGCCAAGCAGATCCAGAAGTTGCCACTGCCAAAACGGTCCAAGCGCCCGAAATCGTGAGTCTTGGCGAATCCGACCTGACGGGGCGGCGCTAGAAGACGGGCGGTCTGGACGGAGAGTCGCCAAGATTCGCAATACGGGCCACGATACTCACCAAAATTGGGTAGCTGCTCCCCGAATTGCCGAGATTGCTTGCCAAAAGTTAGTACTAGCTCCCCGAATTTGGTGATCAGTTCATCTGACTTAGACCTAAGCCTGAATCCCGACAATAATCCCGACAAAGTGTCGGGATTCCGGGAAAAGCCAGGGAATATCTGAAAAATCCCGACACTTGGGCTTCGGAACTCGTCATTTATGTCGACTTGATGGCCTTTTCGTTGGATTATTCGTCGGCAATGGCGAATTGCGAGCATTTCACTCTCGTGCAAACCACCTAAGGCATGGCCCTCACCGAATCCGACGTCGAAAACGCCGCGCTCGCCTGGTTCCGCGAGTTGGGCTATGGCATCGGCCATGGCCCGCACATGGCACCCGGAGAAGCGGCGGCGGAGCGGGATTCGTTTGGCGAGGTAGTACTGGCCGGCCGGCTGCGTGAGGCGATCTGGCGCTTGAACCCGGCCATTCCGGAAGAGGCGCGGGAGGACGCGCTGCGCAAGGTGTTGCGTGTCGGCACGCCTTCGCTCACGCAAACCAACCGGACCTTTCAGCGCATGCTGCGCGACGGCGTGCCGGTGGAGTATCCGCGCGGGGACGGAAGCATCGCGGGGGATCATGCTCGGCTGGTTGATTTCGGCGACGCGGCCGCCAACGACTGGCTGGCCGTAAATCAGTTCACCGTCATCGAGGGCCAGCACAACCGCCGGCCGGATATCGTGGTCTTTCTCAACGGCATGCCGCTGGGCCTGGTGGAGTTGAAGAACGCGGCCGATGAAGAGGCGACCATCTGGACCGCCTATGCGCAGTTGCAAACCTACAAGGCGGAAATCACTTCACTGCTGCACTACAACGCAGCGCTGGTGGTGAGCGATGGGTTGCAGGCGCGCATCGGGTCGGTCACGGCCAATCAGGAATGGTTCAAGGTCTGGCGCACGATTGAAGGCGAAGGCGATGCGCCCAAGACCGCGCTGGAACTGGAAGTGCTGGTGCGCGGCGTGTTCGAGCGGCGCCGCTTTCTGGACCTGCTGCAGCATTTCATCGTCTTCGAGGAAGACCCCGACACCGGTGCCTTGCACAAGATCATCGCCGGCTATCACCAGTTCCATGCGGTGAACGCGGCGGTGGAAGAAACGGTGCGCGCCAGCGGCATGCTCGACAAGGGTGTCGTGCGGGAAGAAAAGGGCACCTACTGGGCGGGCCGCATGCATGGCGGCAAACCGGGCGATCGGCGTGCCGGGGTGGTGTGGCACACGCAGGGCAGCGGCAAGAGCTTTTCCATGCTGTTCTACGCCGCGCGCATCGTGCGCCACCCGGCCATGCAGAACCCTACGCTGGTGGTGCTCACCGACCGCAACGACCTGGACGACCAGTTGTTCGGCCAGTTCCAGCGTTGCCACGACATCCTCGGCCAAATGCCGGTGCAGGCCGGCGGGCGCGAAAACCTGCGCGAACTGCTCAACCGCGCCAGCGGCGGCGTGGTGTTCACCACCATCCAGAAGTTCATGCCGGAAAAGGGTGAACCCATGCCGGAACTGAGCGCCCGGCAGAACATCGTGGTGGTGGCTGACGAGGCGCACCGCAGCCAGTACGGCTTTGGCGGCCGGGTGAATGAAAAAACCGGCGAGATGACCTATGGCCTGGCCAGCAACCTGCGCGATGCGCTGCCGAATGCGTCTTTCATCGGCTTTACCGGCACGCCCATCGAGAAAACGGACGCCAACACCCGCGCCGTGTTCGGCGACTACATCTCGATCTACGACATCCAGCGCGCGGTGGCCGACAAGGCCACCGTGCCCATCTA
>CANGUJ010000406.1 GCA_947456845.1 Burkholderiales bacterium
TCGGCGTGAATCCGGGCATCTATTCCAAGCTGCCGTATGACCCGCAGAAGGACTTCGCCATGGTGGGCGGCGTGTTCACCGTGCCGCTCATGATCGTGGCGCATCCGAGCATGCCGCAGAACACGTTGAAGGACCTGGTGGATGCCGCGAAAAAGGCGCCCGGCACGATCAACTGGGCCATCCCCGGCACCGGCACCTCGCAGCACCTCACCGGCGAATTGTTCAGGTCCGTCGTCGGGGTCGACCTGGTGGGTATTCCCTACAAGGGCAGCGGCCCGGCCGTAACGGACGTGCTGGGCGGCCAGGTGCCCCTGATGTTCGACAGCCTTGCGTCCTCGCTGCCGCACATCAAGGCCGGCAAGCTCAAGGCCATCGCCATGACCACCCTGCGCCGGGTGCCGCAGCTGCCGGAGGTGCCCACGGTGGCCGAATCCGGCTACCCGGGTTTCGAAGGGGTGGGCTGGGGCGGGCTGATCGTGCCGATCGCCACGCCCCGCGACATCGTCGACAAGATCGCCGCCGATTCGCGCAGGGTCCTCAACGACCCGGCCAGCGCGGCGCGGGTGGTCGAGCGCGGCGCCGTGGTCGACGCGCGCGGCCCGGCCGAGTTCGCCGAGTTCGTCAAGGCCGAGACCGTGAAGTGGGCCGGCATCGCGAAGCGCGCGAAGATCCAGGTGGAATGAGGCGCAAGGGCGGGGTGCCACCCCGCGAGGGCGACCAGAGGCGCTGACCCGGCGTGCCGGTCTCAGCGCTTGCCCTCGATTTCGATTTCCACCAGGTGGGTCTTGCGGCTGGCGAAGGCAGCTGCCACGGCGGCCTGGATGTCATCCGCCTTCGACACATGGGTGGCTGCCACGCCCATGCCGCGCGCAAGGTCGGTGAAGCCCAGCGCCGGGGACGCCAGGTCCATGTGCATGTAGGGCTTGTCTGAGGCGACATCGAAGCGCTGGCGATAGGCGTCGATGTTGTGCTTCAGCACCCGGTATTGGCGATTGGCGAGGATCACGAACACGATGCCAAGCCCATGGTGCGCCGCGGTCCACAGCGCCTGGATCGAATACATCGATGAGCCGTCACCCGAGACGCACAGCACCGGCCGGTCGGGCCGCGCCAGGGCCACGCCCAGGGCGCCGGCCAGCCCCTGGCCGATGCCGCCGCCGCGGCCGCTGAAGTAATCATCCGGCCCGGCAAAGCTGAAATGGGCGAACAGGTCGAGGTTGGCGGTGATGGTTTCGTCGACCACGATGGCATCGGCCGGCGTGCCCGCGCGCAGCTCGGCCATGACGCGGGGCATGGAGGCGGGCGTGCGCGCCCATGCCCTGGCCACCCGCGCCTTGTAGGCCGCCTGCTCGGCCTCCTTGGTGGCGCGCAGGGCATCGGCGCGCACCTTGGCCGCCGCATCGAAATCATCGGTCGCCGCGCGGGCCAGCGCGGCATCCAGCGCCGCCAGCGCCGGCGCGACGGCCGCCTGCACACCGGCATCGAGGGCGAAGTTGTGGGCCAGGCGCGCGGCGCTGTGCTCGATCTGCAGCACGCGCGCGCCGGCAGCGAAGGGCGAACCCGGTGCGTACCACACGGCCTCGAAAAATGGCCCGCCCACCAACAGCACCAGGTCGTTGCCGGCCAGCTGCCTGGCGATGCCGCGCGCATCGAAGGCCAGGGTGCCGCGTGCGGACGGGTGTTCGGTAGGGAACGCATTGCGCCCGCGCAGGCCTTCAAACCAGACCGGGGCGCCGATGCGTTCCGCCAGCCGCACCAGCGTGCCCTGGGCAGCGGCGCGCGCCACGTCATCCCCCGCGACGATGGCCGGGCTCGACGACGCCAGCAGCAACGCCACCATCGCGGCAATGCCCTGCGGATCGGGCTGGATCTGCGTGAACGAATTGCCGGCCCGCCCCGGCGGGACCGCGGTTTCCTGTTCCAGCACGTCGATCGGCAGGGCCACGAACACCGGGCCGGCCGGCGCCTCAACGGCGATCTTGAAAGCACGCTGCAGGACCGGACCGATCTCGTCGGCGCGCTCGACCTGCACGCTCCATTTGGTCACCGGCGCGGCAATCGCCGTGAGGTCATGGCCCAGCACCGGGTCGGACAATCGCATGCGCGTGTCCTGCTGGCCGGCGGTCACCACCATCGGCGTGTTGTTCTTCAAGGCGCTGTAGATCATGCCGATGGCGTTGCCCAGGCCCGGCGCCACATGCAGGTTGGCGAAGCCGGTCTTGCCGCTGGCCTGGGCATAGAAATTGGCCGCCCCCACCGCCACGCCTTCATGCAGGTGCACGATGTACTCGATCTGCGGATAGTCCGGCAGCGAGTCCAGCAGCGGGCTCTCGGTGGTGCCGGGATTGCCGAAAATGCGCTCCACCCCGTGCGCCACCAGGGTTTGCATCAATACCTCGCGACCCCGCATGCCTTGCCTTTCCTTTTCGCGCGCCGTGTCGCGCGGACCCGGCGCCGGCGCCTTATTCGGCCTTGATGTTGGCCTTCCTGACGATTTCGGCGAAGTTCGCCTTCTGCTCGCGCAGGTAGCGGCTGAACTCGTCGGCCGGCTGGTAGTCGATCTCCAGGCCCACGCCGGTGAGGCGTTCGCGCACGTCCGGCGCCTGCATCACCGTGGCCATCGCCGCGGAGAGCCGGTCGACCACCGGCTTTGGCGTGCCGGTGGCGACCATGATGCCGATCCACGCGCCGACATCGAACCCCGGCATGTTGAGTGACGAAGCAAGAGGCTCGATGCCCGGGGTCAGCGCCGAAGGCCTGGAGACGGTGATGCCATAGGCCTTGAGCTTGCCGGCGCGCACCAGCGGCATGGTGCCGGCCACGGTTTCAGTGGTGTAGGACACCTGGCCCGCGGCCACGTCGGTGAGCGCCGGCGCGCTGCCCTTGTAGGGCACGTGCACGGCGGACAGGCCGGCGCGCATGTTGAAGAACTCGGCGATGATGTGCGCGGTGGCGCCGGTGCCGGAAGAGGCGAAGGTGTACTTGCCGGGATTGGCCTTGACCAGGGCGACCAGGTCGCGGGCGCTTTGCGCCGGGAAGTTGGCGCCGGTCACCAGCACGTAGATCGAGAGGCCCATCTTGGCCACCGGAATGAAGTCGCGCTCGACGTCGTACGGGGTTTTCTGCACCAGCGGATTGACCGTCACCGGTCCGCTGGAGGCGATCAGGATGGTGTAACCGTCGGGCGGCGCCTTGGCGACGATGTCGGTGCCGATCATGCCGCCGGCGCCGGCCTTGTTGTCGGGCACGACCGACTGGCCGAGCACGTCGGTGAGCTTTTGCGCGATGACCCGGCCGACCAGATCGGTCGCCTGGCCGGGCGGCCACGGAATCACCGCGCGCAGCGGACGGTTCGGATAGGGCTGCTGGGCCAGCGCCGCGCCGCTGACGGCGAGCATGGCGAGAAAAAGGGAAACGCTGCGCATGGGGGTTGTCTCCATCCTGTTTTTGCGGGCAAGGGCGCAAGCATACTTCAGCGCCGACCCCGGGCCGCCCGTGGCGGCGGCCCAAGGCCGCCCGTGGCACCGCCACACCCCCCGCCTGCGGCGCGCAAAAGCGGCGACAATCCGGCCTTCGCCCACCCACCCGCCTGCCCGCCGCCATGACCGCGCCCCTGCTCTTCACCCCGCTCGCCCTGCGCGACCTCACCCTCAAGAACCGCGTGGTGGTCGCCCCCATGCACCAGTACTCGGCCGATGGGGGCTTCGCCACCGACTGGCACATCATGAATGCGGGACGCTACGCGGCCGGCGGCGCGGGCCTGGTGATCGTGGAGTCCACCAAGATCGAGCGGCGCGGCTGCGGCACCATCGGCGACCTCGGCCTGTGGGACGATGCCTTCATTCCCGGCCTGGCGCGCATCGCCGACCTGCTGCACCACTGCGGCGCGGCGGCCGGCATCCAGCTGGGCCACTCGGGGCGCAAGTCGCGCGTGCAGCGGCCGTGGGAAGGCGGCAAGCCGCTCGGGCGCGCCGCCGCTGAGGCGGCCGGCGTGACCGACTGGGACGCCTGGGAA
>CANGUJ010000407.1 GCA_947456845.1 Burkholderiales bacterium
GCTGCATGACAAGCCGCGGGAGCCGCCGGTGAAATCGGGCATCGTCGCGTGGCTGGGCCTGCTGTGTGCCGGCGCGATCGCCTTCCAGCCCATGTCGGGCGCGGCGCAAGCGTGGCCCGGCAGGCCGGTGAAGATCGTCATGCCCAGCACCACGGCCGGCAGCCCCGACCGCGTGACGCGGCTGGTGGCGGAAAAACTGGCGCTGCGCTGGGGGCAGCCGGTGCTGGTTGAAAACCGGCCGGGCGCCACTACCGTGATCGGCACCGAGTACGTCGCGCGCCAGCCGGCCGATGGTTACACGCTGTTGTCGACCTTTACCTCCTTCGTGCAGGCGCCGGCGTTGATGGCCAAGGTGCCGTGGGACCCGGAACGCGACTTCGTGCCCGTGGTGCAATTCATCCGCTCCGAGGTGGTGCTGCTGGTCAGGAGCGACACGCCCTGGAAGACCCTGCCGGAGTTCATCGCCGCGGCCAAGGCCGGCAAGGCGGCCGGCGCGCCCCTCAACTACGCTTCGTTCGGCAACGCCTCGTCCTTCCACATCTATGGCGAGGCATTGAAGCGCGGCGCCGGCATCGACCTGACCCATATTCCCTACAAGGGCGAGTCGCTTTCGATCATCGACCTGCTGGGCGGGCAGGTGGCCAGTTCGTTCAACTCGATCGGCACGGCCCTGCCGCACGTGAGGAGCGGCCGCTTGCGCGCACTGGCGCTGGTAGGTCAGGTGCGATCCAAGGTCATGCCGGAGGTTCCGACGTTCGCCGAGGCGGGTGTGCCCAAACTCGATACCAGCGGCTGGTTCGGCATGCTGGCGCCTGCCGGCACGCCGCGCGCCGTCGTCGAGAAGGTGGCGGCCGATACCGCCTTGGTGCTCGCCATGCCGGAGGTCGCCGAAAGCCTGCGCGGCCAGGGGCTGGAGCCCACCGGCATGGGACCGGATGCCTTCGCGCGCTTCATCCGCGAGGACCTGGTGCGCTGGAAAACGCTGGCCAACGAACTGGGCATACGCGCGGAAAATTGAGCGCGCGCAACGCCCGCCTCAGCCGATCATGGAGGCCAGCGTGCGATTGAAGGCCGCCGGCTGTTCGTACTGCACCCAGTGGCCGGCGTCGTCGATGATGGCCAGTTCGCGCAGGTCGCAGGGCGAGAGCACGTCACGCAGCCGGTGCAGCTCATGGCGTGCGAGCACATCCTCGCGGCCCCAGATCGCGTACACCGGGCAGCGCCACCGCGTCTTCAGGCTCAGCATGATCTGGCTGCGCGCCAGCCGGCGCATGCGCAGGCGGTCGCCGCGGAAATTCGCCGCGTGCAGGGCCACGGCCATGTCGTCGATGGCATCCTCGCCGTGCAGCATCAGGCGCTTGAGGTTGTGGCGCACCGCCTGCGCCTGCGCGTCCGGCGCCGTCTCGCGCCCCAGCGACAGCAATTCCAGCGGTGGCGCCTTGAGGCCCAGTGCCGGCGGCGCCACCAGCGCCATGCGCTGCACCACCTCCGGCCGGTGCGCGGCGATCAGACCCGAGACCAGCGAGCCGAACGAAAACCCGACCAGGTCCACCGGGTGGCCTGCGCGCATCATCGCCATCCCGTCGGCGACGTGCTCGAACAGCGAGTCGGCATCGTAGACCCCGGTCGGCAGGTCGGATTCGCCGCAGCCGGGCAGATCGGCTACCCACAGTTCCCGGGTACGCGAGAGGGCGTCGATGTTTCGGATCCAGTGCGACCAGCCTCCGCTGCCGCCGTGCAGGAGCACCAGTGGCGGACCGCTGCCCCAGCGGCGCCAAACCATGGTGTGGGCGGGGCCGCAGGGAGTCCGCGTGATGGTGGCCTGCGCGTTGAGCCGGCGGAAGTCCGGCAAGGAATCTGCTTCGGAAATCAAGACCTGCCTTGCTCCATGTGCTGTCTCGCCCGCGCCGTCATGCGTGTTCCGGATGTTGTGCGACGCTCGTGCGAATGTTAACCCGCGGCCGGCGCGCTCGCCTCTTCGTTCGCGCCGGCCGCCGACGATTTTTGGCAGCCGGATGCCGGGAGTGCTGACTTCTGCGGCGCGGTTTTTTCCAATACCCTTTGCGTCAACAAGCTCTGCGCACGATCGTTGCTTCAAGTGTCAGTGAGGTTGTTTTGCCGAAAGGAGAGAACATGTCCGCACAAGCCTTCCCGGTGCCCGCGCTTTCCCAGGCTGGATTTTCGATTCCCATCGCCGGGTACAAGCGCGTGTACGACTGCGCCGATGTCGAGGAGGCCATGGGCGAGATCAAGCCCGGCCAGAACGATGTGCTGCGCGACACCTACGAGAAGATGCTCAAGGCGGGCGGCAACCGCTTCTCGGTCAAGCCCTCCTCCATCCCGGCGATGGACGACCTCTACGACGACCTGCCTAATTTCTCCGAGGTGTTGGACGACATCCGCCGCCAGCTCTCGTTGTGCGTGAACAGCCGCGACAACCTCGAGCTTGCGCCCATGCTCCTGCTGGGCGACCCGGGCATCGGCAAGACGCATTTCGCCAAGCGGGTCTCCAAGCTGCTGGGCACCGGCTTCGGCTTCATTTCGATGAGCGCTCTCACCGCCGGCTGGATCATCGGCGGCGCATCGTCGCAATGGAAGAACGCCAAGCCGGGCAAGGTGTTCGAAACCTTCCTGCGCGGCGAGTACGCCAACCCGGTGATGGTGGTCGACGAGATCGACAAATCCGCTGCCGACGGTGCCTACGATCCGCTCGGCGCGCTCTACAGCCTCCTGGAACATGATACGGCGGCGGAGTTCATTGATGAATTCATCGAGATTCCGATCGACGCGTCCGACGTCGTCTGGATCGCCACCGCCAACGATGCGCGCCTGATCCCCGAGCCTATCCTCAACCGCATGAACGTCTATGAAATCGAGGCGCCCGATGCGGACGCGGCGCGGCGCATCGCCATGGCGATCTACCGGAACATCCGCGAGGAGCATGACTGGGGGCGCCGCTTCCCTGCGGTGCCGTCGGAGGCCGTGCTGGCGTGTCTGGCCGACGTGTCGCCGCGCGAGATGCGGCGCCTGATCAACAAGGCCTTCGGCAACGCCAGCCTCGCCGGGCGCGACGAACTCGCGGTCGGCGACATCGATGACAGCCGCCCGCTGAAAAAGGCGCGCATCGGCTTTTGACGGCATTGCCATGCTGCGCTGGGATGCGCTGGGCGAGACCCGGGTGACCTTCGGCGTCGCCATGGCCGATGGTGCCGACCCCCGGCCTGGCGGTGCGTTCGAGAACGCCTGCGCCGCGCTCGGGGCCTGCACGCTGGCATTGGTGGTGCATGACTTCCATCGGGCCGGCGTGCTCGGGACCGCGACGCTGCTCCGTGCCCGCGGCCGGCCGATCCTGCTGACGGCAGGCCACCTGTTCGACGCGGGCGCGCGGCTGGGCAACATGCTCGTTCCGCTGGCTGCGGGCCACGGATTCGTCTGCCTGGCCGGGGCGCGGGTGCGTCGCTGCGCGGATGCCGACATTGCCATCATCAGCCTGGACGGGGTGGCAGGGGCCGCCAGCGTGCTGGAGGGGCGCCGGCCGGCCGGTGTTCCGCAGGTCTCGGGGCATCGTCGCCGGCATCGTCATCGTGCGCGCGAAGGCGGCAGCGTCCTGGTCAGCGGTTACCCTGCCGCACTTTCGCGCTTCGAGCGCGGCTGGCTGGGGGCGCGCCGCTTCACCATGGTCACTTGCCCGGTCGATGCGTCCCCCGCGGCGCTCGCGCGGGGCGACAGGTTGTTCGACTACGGGCGGATCGCATGCCGCGCCGATGGTGTGCCCATCCGCACGCCCGAGCTGCAGGGCATGAGCGGCGCGGGCATCTGGTCCCTGGAAGGGGCGGCCGGCCCCGGCGCGGCGCGGCTGCGGCTCCTGGCGGTGCAGTCTTCCTTCATGCACGGCCGGTTCGTGCGCGGCCATGACGTGCGCGCCATCGACGCCTTCCTGCGGCAAGGGTAGCCCCGGCAATCGTAGCGCCGACGCTCGCCGCGCCGCGCGTAAACTGGCCGTA
>CANGUJ010000408.1 GCA_947456845.1 Burkholderiales bacterium
GAACTGCGGGTTATTTTGGACTTACCTGTACTTATTTACAACATTCTTTGGCGGAGACGGAGGGATTCGAACCCTCGATACAGGTTTAAGCCTGTATAGCGCCTTAGCAGGGCGTCGATTTCAGCCACTCATCCACGTCTCCATCCGGCCGACTGGGGATTATAGGGGGTTCAGGAAGCCTGGTCGAGTCCAAACGCCTTGTGCAGCGCCCGCACGGCCAGTTCCATGTACTTGTCATCGATCACCACCGAGATCTTGATCTCGGAGGTCGAGATCATCTGGATGTTGATGCCCTCTTCCGAAAGCGTCCGGAACATCTGGCTGGCAATCCCCGCATGCGTGCGCATGCCCACGCCCACCATGGATACCTTGCAGACCTTCTCGTCGCCGCGGACTTCGGCGGCGTTGATGGCGCCCTTGACCTTGCTGTTCAACACCTCGAGCGCCTTGGGGTACTCGGCACGATTGACCGTGAAGGAGAAGTCGGTCAATCCGCCGACGCTGGCATTCTGGATGAGCATGTCGACGTCGATATTGGCGTCGCCCACCGGCCCGAGGATCTGGTAGGCGATGCCCGGGCGGTCGGGTACGCCCATGACGGTGATTTTGGCTTCGTCGCGGTTGAACGCGATGCCGGAAATGACGGCTTGTTCCATTTTCTGGTCTTCCTCAAACGTGATCAGCGTGCCTGATTTGGCTTCCTCCGCCAGCGGGATCATCGGGTCGGTCAGGCTGGAGAGCACGCGCAGCGGCACCTTGTACTTGCCGGCGAACTCCACCGAACGGATCTGCAGCACTTTCGAGCCGAGGCTCGCCATTTCAAGCATTTCTTCGAAGGTGACGGTCTTGAGCCGGCGCGCGTCTTCGACGATGCGCGGGTCGGTGGTGTAGACGCCGTCGACATCAGTGTAGATGAGGCACTCGTCGGCCTTGAGCGCCGCCGCCAGCGCCACCGCGGAGGTGTCGGAGCCGCCGCGTCCGAGCGTGGTGATGTTGCCGGCCTCGTCCATGCCCTGGAAGCCTGCAACCACCACGACATAGCCGCGCTCGAGGTCGGCGCGGATGGATCGATCGTCGATGTCGACGATGCGCGCCTTGGTGAACGCGCTGTCGGTGAGCACCTTGACCTGCGCGCCGGTGTAGCTCCTCGCCTTGACGCCCTGCTCGGCCAGCGCGATGGCGAGCAGTCCGATGGTGACCTGCTCGCCGGTGGAGGCGATGACGTCGAGTTCACGCGGGTCGGGGCGCGCCGAAATCTCCTTGGCGAGGCCCAGCAGGCGGTTGGTTTCGCCCGACATCGCCGAAGGCACGACGATCAACTGGTGGCCGGCCGCATGCCACTTGGCGACCCGGCGGGCGACGTTCTTGATGCGTTCTGTACTGCCGACGGAGGTACCGCCGTATTTGTGGACAATGAGGGCCATGATGCTTTGTGGTTCGGGCAGCGTCAGCCAGCGCAGCTGGCAAAGCCTTGTATTTTAACCGATTTTCATAGTTTCGGCGCCCGCAATGGCGGATTCTGTTAAAGCTTGCAAGGCTTGCGGCACAGGGTGACCGCCGGCATCCGAAGTTTGCTATCTTGCGCGGCATGACGACGGCATGGTGGTGAAACGACATGGGCTTTCTCGAAAAATTCGACGCACGCGCAATCCGTCAGCGTCTGGGATTGAACCAGGACGAGTTCTGGACCAAGATCGGCGTCACCCAATCGGGCGGCTCCCGCTACGAGTCGGGGCGCGACATGCCCAAGCCGGTGCGCGAACTCCTGCGCCTGGTGCATGTGGAGCGGATCGATCTCGAGAAGGTCAAGCGCGAGGATTTCGAGATCCTCGAGTACCTCAAGACCGAACAGCCGGATCTGTACAAGACTCTCAAGCGCGCGGCGACCCGCCTGAAAAGCCCCGGGGAAAACGAAAGCCAGCCAGAAGGTTAATCACGCTGTGTCAAGCCGCCCCGCCTCTGCTACAATTCAATTGTTCGGGGCGTAGCGCAGCCTGGTAGCGCACTTGCATGGGGTGCAAGGGGTCGCGAGTTCGAATCCCGCCGCCCCGACCATGAATCCAAAGCCTCGCTGAAAATGCGAGGCTTTTTCATTTCTTGAATTTGTCGGGCAATGAATCCTCGCCTCGCGCTCCTGCAGCCCTATCCGTTCGAAAAACTGCGCCAGTTGTTCGCCGGCGTGACCGCGCCGCCGGGCGTTCGCCCAGTGAGTCTGGGCATCGGCGAGCCGCAACACACGACGCCACAGTTCATCAAGGACGCGCTGATCGCCAACCTGGGGGGGCTGGCCAAATCCCCGCCGACCGCCGGCGAGATCGGCCTGCGGGAAGCCATCGCCGCCTGGCTGATGCGGCGCTACGGCCTGCCGGAAATCAGCGCAGCCACGCAGGTGCTGCCGGTCAACGGCTCGCGCGAGGCGCTTTTCGCGCTGACCCAGACGGTGGTCGACGACAGCCGGCCCAGCGCCACGGTGGTGTGTCCCAACCCGTTCTACCAGATCTATGAAGGCGCGGCCATCCTCGCCGGGGCGCGGGCCTGCTTCGCGCCGGCCGCCCCGGCGCGCAACTTCGCCTCCGACCTATCGGCCGTGCCCGCGGATGTGTGGGCCGACACGCAGCTGCTGTTCGTGTGCTCGCCCGGCAATCCGACCGGCGCGGTGATGACCCTGGACGACTGGCGCGAGGTGTTCGCCGTGGCCGACCGGCATGGGTTCATCGTCGCCTCCGACGAATGCTATTCGGAAATCTATTTCGACGAGGCCAGGCCGCCCCTCGGCGCCCTGGAAGCGGCGCACAAGCTCGGGCGCGGTTTCGAGCGGCTGGTCATGTTCTCCAGCCTCTCCAAGCGCTCGTCGGTGCCGGGCATGCGCTCCGGCTTCGTCGCCGGCGACCCGGCGGTCATGTCAAGGTTCCTGCTCTATCGCACCTATCACGGCAGCGCCATGAGCTTGTCGGTGCAGGCCGCCAGCATCGCCGCCTGGAACGACGAGGCGCATGTGCGGGAAAACCGCCGCCTGTATCGCGAGAAGTTCGACGCCGTGCTGCCGCTCATCGAAGGCGTGCTCGATGTGCGCCTGCCCGACGCGGCCTTCTACCTGTGGGCGCGCGTGCCGGGCGGCGACGACGTCGCCTTCACCCGCGACCTCTACGCCCGCGCGGGCGTGACCGTGCTACCGGGCAGCTACATGGCGCGCGAGTCCGCCGGCCACAATCCCGGCGCCGGCTATGTGCGCATGGCGCTGGTAGCCGACGTCGCCGAATGCGCCGAGGCGGCCAGGCGCATCGCGCGCTTCTGCAGCGGCTGACCCGGCCCGATTCCCCATTCCTGAACAACGACAACGGAAAACAACATGTCCGACTTTGAATCCATCATCAACGAAGCATGGGAAAAACGCGCCGAACTTTCGCCCGGCAAGGCGCCGGCACGGATAGGCGAGGCGGTCTCGCATGTGATCGAGCAGCTCAACCAGGGCGCCCTGCGGGTGGCCGAGAAAAAGGATGGCGCCTGGGTGGTGCACCAGTGGATCAAGAAAGCGGTACTGCTGTCGTTCCGCCTCGAGGACAACGTGCCCATGCCGGCTGGCCCGATGCAGTTCTTCGACAAGGTTCCCACCAAGTTCGCCGGCTACGATGCGGTGCAGTTCCAGCGCGGCGGTTTCCGCGTGGTGCCCCCGGCGGTCGCCCGGCGCGGCTCCTTCATCGGCAGGAACGTGGTGCTGATGCCCTCCTACGTGAACATCGGCGCCTATGTGGATGAAGGCACCATGGTCGACACCTGGGCCACCGTGGGCTCGTGCGCGCAGATCGGCAAGAACGTGCATCTCTCCGGCGGCGTCGGCATCGGCGGGGTGCTCGAGCCCCTGCAGGCCAACCCCACCATCATCGAGGACAACTGCTTCATCGGGGCGCGCTCGGAGGTCGTCGAGGGCGTGGTGGTGGAAGAGAACTCGGTGCTGTCCATGGGCGTTTTCATCGGCCAGAGCACCAAGATCTA
>CANGUJ010000409.1 GCA_947456845.1 Burkholderiales bacterium
AGTCGAGGGGGTGGGCATCGGCGTGACGATCTGCGATCCCGCCAGTCCGGCGGGCCTGCCGCTGCTCAAGGTGGATGAGCCCACCCTGACCATGAATTTCATGGTCAACACCTCGCCCCTGGCCGGGCGCGAGGGCAAGTTCGTCACCAGCCGCCAGATTCGCGAGCGCCTGGAGCGCGAACTGCAATCGAATGTCGCGCTGCGGGTCGAGTTCACCTCCGACTCCGACACCTTCGTGGTGTCCGGTCGCGGCGAACTGCACTTGACGATCCTGCTGGAAAACATGCGCCGCGAGGGCTACGAAATGGCCGTCGGCCGCCCGCGCGTGGTCATGAAGGAGATCGATGGCGTCCGCCAGGAGCCCTATGAACTGCTCACGGTCGACGTCGAGGACACGCACCAAGGCGCGGTGATGGAAGAACTCGGCCGGCGCCGCGGCGACCTGCAGGACATGCAGGCCGACGGCAAGGGGCGGACTCGTCTCGAATACCGGATACCGGCGCGCGGCCTGATCGGCTTCCAGGGCGAGTTCCTGACGATGACGCGCGGCACCGGCCTTGCCAGCCACATTTTCGATGACTACGGCCCCGTCAAGGGCGACATGGACGAGCGGCGCAATGGCGTCCTGATCAGCCAGGATGACGGCGCGGCCGTCGCCTATGCGCTGTGGAAGCTGCAGGACCGCGGCCGCATGTTCGTCTCGCCCGGCGAGGCGCTCTACGAGGGCATGATCATCGGCATCCACTCGCGCGACAACGACCTGGTGGTCAATCCGATCAAGGGCAAACAGCTCACCAACGTGCGCGCCTCCGGCACCGATGAAGCGGTGCGCCTGGTGCCGCCGGTGGAACTCACGCTCGAAAAGGCCGTCGAGTTCATCGCCGACGACGAACTCGTCGAGATCACGCCCAAGAGCATCCGCCTGCGCAAGCGCCATCTCAAGGAACACGAGCGCCGCAAGGCCGAGCGCCAGGCGGCCTGACCGGCACCGGCGCAGCGCGCGCGTTCAGGGAGGCGGTTCGCCGGCCGCGGTCGGCCACAGCAGCCAGATTTCGCCGGCCTGGCGCATGCGCCCGGCCTCGCGCCCGGCCTCGTCGCCGAAACCCCAGAAGAAATCGCCCCGGTTGGGCCCGCGGATCGCGCCGCCGGTATCCTGCGCCAGCATCAGGCGCTCAAGCGGGCGGGTGGCGTTGGGCCATGTCGTGGCGAGCCAGACCGGGCTTCCCAACGGGATGAACGACGGGTCGACGGCAAGCGAGCGGCCGGCGGTGAGCGGGAGGCCCTGGGCGCCAAGCGGACCGGGAAGATCGGTGCCGGGGCCGGTCGAGGTGCCCGTCTCGCGGAAAAACACATAGCTGGGGTTGGCGTTGAGCAACTCTCCCAGCCTGCCCGGATTGGCGCGCGCCCAACCCTTGATGCCCTGCATCGAAGCCTGTTCGAGCTTCATCTCCCCCCGCTCGACAAGCAGCCTGCCGATGGACCGATACGGGTGGCCGTTCTGGTCTGCGTAGTTCAGGCGCACGGTCTGTCCGTTGTCGAGCCGGACCCGGCCGGATCCCTGGATCATCAGGAAGAACAGGTCCACCGGATCGTCGACGAACAGCAATTCTCGCCCGCCCAGGGCGCCGCGCCCGGCCTCGAGTTCGGCGCGCGTGAAATAGGGCACCACGCGGCGCCCTTCGATGCGACCGCGCAGGCGCTGCCCCTTCAGGTCCGGGCGCACGTCACCCAGATCGATGGTGAGCAGGTCGTCGGGCACGCCATAGATCGCATGAACGAAAGGCGCCCGGCGGCTACGGCTGCCGGTCAGCAAGGGCTCGTAGTAGCCGGTCAAGAGGCCCGCCGGGGGCGCGCCGGTCTGATCGACGCGGCGCCATGGGGTCAGGTTGCCTTCAAAGTAGGCGCGGGCGGTGCCGGCGGGCTGGCGCTCGGCGGTTTCGCATGCGGCCCGCCAGGCCGTCTGGCGTTTCAGGGCGCTGCAACTGGCGAGAAAAGCCTTCCATGCATCGTCGTGCACATCGGCCTGCCAACCGGGCAACTGCGACCAGTCGCCCCTGCGCCAGACCGGCTTCGGCGCCGGTTCCGGCGGTTTTTCGCAGACGCATGGGGCGCAGGGCGCGGGCGGCACGGGGCAGGCCTCGATGCCGGCCGTGGCGGGGGGCGTCGGCAGAGCCGGAGGGGCAGCCGGACCAGGCGGCCTGGATCCCAGCTGCGCGCATGCGGCGACCAGCGCCACGGCCGCTAGAATGGAGGCATGCTGTCGCGCGGAGCGCAACATGTTTGAAGGCGGGATGTGGATCATCTATCTGGAAATGTTGGCGGTCCTGGCGATTGCGGCGCTGATCGTCTGGTGGACCCTGCCGCGCCGGAAAAAACCGGATGCCGACCGCGGCGATGCCGCGAAGCCACCCGGCGGCGGCGAGACCTGAATTGTCGCAGACCGCGCTTCGGCGCGGCGTGTGCCGCACCACCGGGTATCCGGCCCTGCGAGGTCAGTGCAGCGTGCGCGGCATCGAGAGCACGAATTCCGGAACGATCGCGTCGAAATGGGTGCCATCCTCCGCGACCATCTGATAGGCGCCCCGCATGGTTCCCACCGGGGTGTTGAGAGGGGTGCCGCTCTGGTACTGATACTCCTCGCCGGGTTTGAGCAGCGGCTGCTGGCCCACCACGCCCAACCCCTTGACCTCCTGCGAGCGGCCCTCGGCGTCGGTGATGATCCAGTGCCGGCTGATCAATTGCGCCGCGATGCCGCCGGTGTTGCGTATGGTGATGAAATAGGCGAACACGAATGGCCCGCGCTCGGCATCGCTCTGGTCCGGCAGGAACTGCGTGCGCACCGTGACGGTGATGTCGTACTTCTTGTCTGAGGCCATCGGCGCATTGCACACGAATTCGGCGCGCTGCGCAATAGAGCGGGCTTGGGGAGCGGGCTTCGGGATATCCCTGCCACCGGCACGGTACAGCCCTGCGCTATGATCCGCAGGTGGAAAAACGACCGGATCGACCTCGCAGGTGATTGCATCCCGACTGTGTCTAATGGCCTGCCTCGCCGCGTTGGCGGGGTGCGCTGCCCATGCGCCTGAACCCGAGCGCCTGTCCCTGGGCGGCATGACGCCGTTCTCGATCGGCAAGCCGGGCGGCACGCTGCCGGGCGGCTGGCAGACCTGGACGCTCGCCAAGTTCAAGAAAGAGACAAGCTACGACCTGGTGCATAAGGATGGCGCGACGGTGGTGATGGCGCGCGCCGATGACTCCGCCTCGGCGCTCCTGCATCCGCTCGATCGGGTCGATCCGCGTCAGTATCGCAACCTTGCCTGGCGCTGGAAGACCGAGGCACTGATTCGCGACCAGGACAACACGCGCAGCGCCACCGAGGACGCGCCGCTGCGGCTGGTGGTCCGCTTCGACGGCGATCGCAGCAAGCTGGATTTCTCCGAACGCATCTTCGCCGCCAAGGTCAAGGCGACCACAGGTCAGGAACTGCCGTACGCCACCCTCATGTACATCTGGGCCAGGGATACGCCGCCGGAGACGGTGATCACCAGCCGTTTTACCGAACGCATCCGCATGATCGTCGCGGACTCGGGCGTCGCGCGCCTTGGCTCCTGGCAGCAGGTCCGGCGTGACCTGCTGGAGGATTTTCGTCGTGCCTACGGCGAGGAGCCTGGACCGATCACCGGCATCGGCATCATGACCGACACTGACAACACCGGCGCGCAGGCGCAGTCCTGGTACGGCGATATCGCGCTCGACAAAGGGCGCAACTAAACGCAGCCCAGCCGGGCCTGGGCGTCGCCCGTGCGGGCCCCGGGCGTGGAGGGAATGGGCTGCGGGTGGCCGGATCGATGTCCGAAAACGGCCAGTGCGGGGCCCGGCCCCGGAGTACATTGGCGTCATGACAGATCGAGCCGCTTCGCACCGGGACGTGGCTATCGCGTCGGGCGTCGGCCTTGACGCGGAGACCTGCTTTCGCGCGTATGA
>CANGUJ010000410.1 GCA_947456845.1 Burkholderiales bacterium
AGCAGCTTGCGCAGCTTCATGCCTATCCACGCCGGGTCGAGCACGCGCATGTCGAGCGAGAGGATGCGCGACAGGCCATCCAGAGCGCGCGGGTAGTTGCCCGAGAGCCACATGGAGTACGGGCGGGTCACGCCGTCAGGCAGCGTCACTTCCTTCAAGCCCAGCACGAAGTCTTCATCGGTCGCCGGGTTGACGATGTCCACCGTCCACGAGAGGGTGCCGTCGGTGCCGGTGCGCGGTTCGGTGAGCGCGAACATGGCGTCCAGCACCGGGTGCGGGCGGCCTTCAGGGGAAAGCAGGTCGGGCGCCTTTTCATCCAGCGCACCCAGGCGGTCGCAACGCCACTGCACCAGTTGCGCGAGCCCGGCCACCACGGAGGGAATCAGCTTCTGCTCGCCGTGCGGCGGGAAGGGCATGACGAAGCTTTTCTCGCCCGGGGTCTTGGCCAGCACCTCGAGCTTGAGCTTCAGCCATGCGCGGTCATTCGCGCGCATGTCCATGGAGAGGGTCTTGGCCACCGCGCCCAGACCGCGCGGCTGGTCGGTACCGTTGACCCACACCTCGAAGGGGAAGGCCTGGCCCTCTTCCTCGATGTGGCCGACGAACAGGCCGAACTCGCCGCCCGGGTGGCTCACCATGTAGGTCCAGGCGCTGTTGCCGCCAGGCAGGTTGGGACGGCTGGGCCAGCGCAGGCTCGCCAGCACGGGCGCCGGCAGGCTCTTGATGGACAGGCGCTTGTTGGCCTCCGGGATCTCCACGTCCTGCGGGGCCTTGTTGGTGTCGGCCGGCTTGTCGGTGGCGACCGAGAGCACCGAGCCGAGCACGCTGTTGGGGCGGTAGGTGGCCAGGCCCTTCAGGCCCGACTTCCACGCGCTCATGTACAGGTTTTCGAAGTCCGAGTACGGGTAGTCGGCCGGCACGTTCACCGTCTTGGAGATCGAGGTGTCGATCGCCGGCGCCACGGCGGCCACCATCTCTTCATGCGCGGAAGCGGAGATCTCCAGCGCCGTCACGAAGTACTCGGGCAGCTTGGTCATGTCGCCGCCCAGATGCTTGTAGAGGCGCCATGCGTAGTCCTCCACCGCATACTCCTTGTGCGTGCCGTCGGGCATGCGCTTCTTGCGCGTGTAGGTCCAGGAGAACGGCGGCTCGATGCCGTTGGACGCGTTGTCGGCGAACGCCAGCGAGATCGTGCCGGTGGGCGCGATGGAAAGCAGGTGCGAATTGCGGATGCCGTATTTGCGGATCTTGTCCTTCACTTCGTTGGGCAGGCGCGAGGCGAAGTTGCCGCCGGACAGGTACATGTCGGCATTGAACAATTGGAAGGCGCCGCGTTCGCGCGCCAGCTCGACCGAGTACAGGTAGGCCCGGTCACGCATGGCCTCGGTGATCTTGCCGGCCATCGCGCGTGCCTCGGCGGTGTCGTAGCGCAGCTTGAGCATGATGAGCGCATCGCCCAGGCCGGTGAAACCCAGGCCCACGCGGCGCTTGGCGTCGGCCTCCATCTTTTGCGCCGGCAGCGGCCAGTGGGTCGCATCCAGCACGTTGTCGAGCATGCGGGTGGAGATATCGACCACCTTGCCGAAGGCGGCGAAATCGAAGCTCGGCTTCTCGCCGAAGGCGTTCTTGACGAACCTGGTGAGGTTGATCGAGCCCAGGCAACAGCAACCGTAGGGCGGCAGCGGCTGCTCGGCGCACGGGTTGGTGGCCTCTATGGTCTCGCAGTAATAGAGATTGTTGTCGCGATTCATGCGGTCGAGGAACAGGATGCCGGGCTCGGCATGGTCGTAGGTGGACCGCATGATCTGGTCCCACAGGTCGCGCGCGCGCACCTTGCGGTAGACCCACAGGCCGTCCTCGCGCTGGTAGGCGCCGGCCTTCATGATGTCCGTCGCGGGCCTGGCCTTGTGCGCGAGTTCGACATCGCGGTCGGCTTCGACCGCCTGCATGAACGCGTCGGTCACGCCCACCGAGACGTTGAAGTTGGTGAGGTCGCCGCGGTCCTTGGCGTGGATGAACTTCTCGATATCCGGATGGTCGCAGCGCAGCACACCCATTTGCGCGCCGCGCCGCGCGCCGGCCGATTCCACCGTCTCGCAGGAGCGGTCGAACACCCGCATGTAGGACACCGGCCCCGAGGCGCGCGAATTGGTGCCCTTCACATGCGCCCCCACCGGGCGGATGGACGAAAAGTCGTACCCCACCCCGCCTCCGCGGCGCATGGTCTCGGCGGCCTCCGACAGCGCCGTGTAGATGCCGGGACGGCCGTCCACCACTTCGGTGATGGAGTCTCCCACCGGCTGGACGAAGCAATTGATCAGCGTCGCGGTCAGGTCGGTGCCAGCGGCGGAATTGATCCGGCCAGCCGGAACGAAGCCGTTTTCCTGCGCCCAGAGAAACTGCTTTTCCCAATGTGAGCGTTTGCTCTCAGGCTCGACGGCGGCCAATGCGCGGGCCACCCGTTTGCGCACGTCCTGGGCGGTCTGCTCGGTGCCCTTGGCGTATTTCTCGACCAGAACCTCGGCGCAGATTTCCTGCTCGCCGAGCGTGGCTTCGGAGTTAATTAACCCTTTTGAATCAATGGTTTGCATGATTATCCTCGCCAAGTGATGGAAGATAGCGTACACCCGTTTTGGCATGCCAACACAAGGCGTGGGAAAAATATTTTCAGGCACCCGCCGCGGGGCGCTCCGGCCGCGGACGCGAGGCTACGATTGGCGGTTGCGGCGCTGTTTATACGCGCTTTTGACGGGCACCGTGGCGCCCGGGGACGGGCACCGTGGCGCCCGGGGACGGGCACCGTGGCGCCCGGGGACGGGCACCGTGACGCCCGGGGACGACCGTGACAACGAACGACTGCGGGCGCTGCGGCGCGCGTCTCAGGCCGGGCGAGCCCCGGTGCGGCGGCGCTCGACGCCCAAGGCCTTGAGCAGGTGCGTCAGGGCCAGCTGGGCGCGATGCGCGGCACGTTCGTCTTCCAGGTCGCGCTCGTGCATGATCCATGCGGCCAGTTCGTTGCGCAGGGTTTGGCGCCCGGTGTCGGACTGCGCCAGCACGTTCAGTTCCATCAGCGCCGTGGTGGCGGTCAGGCCTTCTTCGTGGACGATCGCCTCGACGGCCACGTCCACATCCTCGTTGGTGACCTCGCCGCCCAGGATTTCGCATACCTCGCTGCGCAGATCTTCGTAGCCTCCGATCATGGCGGCCTCCCCGTTTGTGGTGCGATGGTTGACGTCACGGTTGGCTACCGGTTGGTGTGATGGCTGGTGCGTTGGGCGGTGCGCGGAAGGCTGGCAGCCAAACGCACCGTTCGGGCCCGACCGTGCCAACCCGCACCAACCAGACTACGCCGGCCGGCAACGAAAAGTTTGATCCGGCGCAAACGGCGCCGCAATCGGCCGCACGGCGCGCCCGCCCGAGGCATCGGGCGCGACCGGCAACCCGCGACGGTCGCCCTTCAAACCTCGAGAATGAACTTGCCGAAGTGGCGGTTCTCGCGCATCGCCAGCTGCGCCTGATCGGCCTCGGCGAGCGGATAGGTGCGCTCCACCGGCATGGCGAAGGCGCCCGAGGCCACGTCGGGCTCCAGATCGCGCCACGCGGTCGCCACCACGGTGGCGAACTCGTCTACATCGCGCGAGCGGAACGACACCCCGCGCAGTTGCAGGCGCTTCTTGGCCAGGAGGTCCAGATCGATGGGCCCGGATACCCCGCCCATGCGGCCGATCTGCACCCAGCGCGCGCCCAGCGCCGCCATGGCGAGATGATCATCGATGGCCTTGGCGCCGACCATGTCGATGATCACGTCCGCGCCGCGACCGCCCGTGGCGGCGAGCACGGCCTGTGCGACATGGCCCTGCGCGTAGTCGATGCCGTGGGTGAGGCCCAGGGCCGCCAGGCGCGCGAGCTTGCCGGCGCTGGCGGTGCCGGCCACCACGGCCGCGCCCATCCTGCGCCCGAGTTGCGCAGCCGCGATGCCCA
>CANGUJ010000411.1 GCA_947456845.1 Burkholderiales bacterium
AAAGGCGTTGCGACTACCCCGGATGAAGAGGGACAAATCCTAACCGTCGCGGCCGAGTTGTAGGCTTCCGTGTCTCCATGTCGATACACCCCGACTTGACCACTCATTGCCAATTTCTAGCTCCGGGAATGTTTGCTTCGATAAGCTAACGATATCTGTTTGAAAGCATACACCCGGCGATTTAGGGTGCCCCGGGGCGGTGACGATCAGCTTCAGTCGACGCCGAATGGACCGCCGTCACCGGTCAGTTAACATGATCTCCGGCTTGACGGGCCATGTACGCCGGCACACTTGAATAGCGCTTGCGCCGCCACAACATCGAGCAGGATCGTAAGGTGATTCAAGGGCCACACCAGCCGCACCCGGCCAACATCAGGGTTTACCCGAAAATCCCATAGTTTTCAATAAATTAACTCGCCCGAAAGCATTTAATTTCGTGCAACCTTTCGCATTTTTGGTAATCTAATGCCTTGAACCGCATGTGCGGACTCACGAGGAGATTGATCAATGCAAGAGCAAAACGTAGCGCCGATTGAATTCGCCAATGTAGGGCCGGCGCAGCGGACCAACCGCGTGCTGCGCAACACCTACATGCTGACCGCCATCGCCCTGGTACCCATGGCGGTTTGCGCGATGCTGGGATCGCAACTCTCGTTCGGTTTCCTGCGCTCAAGCCCGATCATGGGTGCCATTGTCATGATGGCTGTCCTCTACGGCCTCATGTTCGCCATCGAGCGCTACCGCGACAGCGGGGTCGGCATTGTCCTTCTGCTGGTGTTCACCAGCGTACTTGGTCTCATGACCGGCCCCCTGCTGCAAAGCGTACTCAGCTTCCGCAACGGCGGTTCGCTGGTCGCCTATGCGGTCATGGGCACGGCCATCGTGTTCTTCGGCATGGCGGCGGTGAGCTCGACCATCAAGAAGCCGTTGAACGGGCTGGGCAAGTTCCTGATGGTGGGCGGCATCATCCTGCTGGTGGCCGTGGTCGCGAACATCTTCCTGCAGATGCCCGTGCTCTCCCTGGTCATCTCGTCGTTGTTCATCCTGTTTTCCTCGCTGATGATCCTGTGGCAGTTGAACGCCATCGTCACCGGCGGCGAAACCAACTACATTTCGGCGACCCTGAGCCTAGTGCTGAGCATTTACAACCTGTTCGTCTCCCTGCTGCAGATCCTTGGCGTGGTGGGCGGCGATCGCGACTGATCAGGTTTCGCGAGTGAAAAAGCGGCCGCAAGGCCGCTTTTTTTTCGCTGGTGCGAGGGCTCGTTCAGTCGCGCTCGAATAGCGCGATCGACTCGACGTGCGAGGTATGCGGGAACATGTTGACCACGCCCGCCGCCTTCAGGGCGTAGCCCGCCTCGCCGGCCAGGAATCCCGCATCCCTGGCCAGCGTCGCAGGATTGCAGGAAACGTAGACGATGCGCGAGGGCGCGTCAGCGCCTTGCGCGCCCAGGGCCTTGACCAGTTCTATCGCGCCTTCCCGGGGCGGATCGATCAGCACCTTGTCAAGGCGCCCGAGGGCGGCCACGCTCTGGGTGGTGGCCTCGAACAGGTTGGCCGCGATAAAGGTGGCGCGGTCGCTCAAGCCGTTCATGGCCGCGTTGGCGCGGGCGCGCGCCAGAAGCGGTTCGCTCCCCTCAACCCCCACCACCTGCCGGGCCATGCGTGCGATCGGCAGGGTGAAATTGCCGAGACCGCAGAAGAAATCACCGATGCGCTCTTCCGGTCCGGGGGCCAGCAGCCGCAGTGCGCGCGCAACCAGCACCTCGTTGATCTGGTGATTGACCTGCGTGAAGTCGGTCGGATTGAACGGCATGCTCACGCCGAAAGCCGGCAGCTCGTAGGACAGAGCCGGGGCGTCGAGCGGCCAGAATGGATAGGCGGTCGCCGGACCCTTTGGTTGCAGCCAGGCCTGTATGCGGTGCTGCTCGGCAAAGCGTTTCAGGGCGGTTTCGTCGCTCGCCGACAAGGGCTCGAGAATGCGGAACACCAGCACATCGACCCGGCTGCCGAGCGACACCTCGATCTGCGGCAGGCGGTCGCGGATCGACAGCCCGGCCACCAATTCCCGTAAGGGCATGAGCAGGGCCGCGATGCGCCGCGGCAGCACATGGCACTCGCGCATGTCGGCCACGTAGCTGCTGCGCCGCTCGTGAAAACCGACCAGCACCCCGCCTTTCTTGTGGACATGGCGCACCGACAGCCGGGCCCGGTACCGGTATTCCCAGGCCGGGCCCTCGATCGGCCGCAGCATCTGCTCCGCGCATACGCGCCCGATGTGACGCAGGTTGTCCTCGAGGACCCGCTGCTTGATCGCCACCTGCGTGCGCAATTGCGCATGCTGCATGGAGCAACCGCCGCACGTGCCGAAATGGGCGCAGCGCGGCTGCACCCGTGACGAGGAAGGCGCCAGGATGGCGGCGATCTGGGCGTTGTCGAAGCGCTCCTTCTTGCGATAGGGCGCCGCGGTCAGCAGTTCGCCGGGCAGCGCGCCGTCGACGAAGATGACCTTGCCACCGTGGTGCGCGACGCCGCGCGCCTCATGGTCGACCGACTCGATGAAAAGCGGCTCGGGATAGGTCATGTATCGGTGCGTGCCCTTGACGCGAGCCGATCAGAACGCCGCCGGCCAGGCGGCGAGGTACTCGCGCCAGTGCGCCTGCGGCATGGCGGCCAGCGTGTCGCGCACCATGGCCACCTCGCGCGCGTAGCCCTCGGCGGACAGTGCGCCGCGCATTTTCTGGAAGCGCAGGTACACCAGCCAGGTGTTGACCACGTCGGTCTCGCAGTAGTCGCGGATCTCGCCGATGCGCCCGTCGCGATAGGCTCCCCATACGGCCGAGCCGTCCATGCCCATCTTGCCGGGAAAGCCGATCAGCTTGGCCAGTGCGTCCAGGGGTGCGCTGGCGCGCGGCTGATACAGGGCCAGCAGGTCCATCAGGTCGAGATGCCGCGGGTGGTAGCGCGAAATGTAGTTGTTCCACTTGAAGTCGCGGTCTTCCTCGCCCTGGTCCCAGTAGCGCTCGGCGGTGACGCCATGGATCAGGCCGCGGTAGTGCAGCACCTGCGCGTCGAAGCCCTGCCCATTCCAGGACACCAACTGGGGTGTGAACTTCTCCACGCCGTCGAAAAACCGCTGGATCAATTCGCGTTCCGGGTCGTCCGGATGACCGATGGTCCACACTTTCCATGCGTCGCCGCTGCGCAGGACGCAGGAAATCGCCACTACGCGCTGCAGGTAAAGGGGCAGGAAGTCGTTTCCAGTCTGCGCGCGGCGCTGGTGAAAGGCCAGTTCGGCGACTTCATCGTCGCTCAAGGCGTCGGAAAGCCCCTGCAGCCGCCGCACCCCGTCGACATCCGGCACGGTTTCGATGTCGAACACCAGGACTGGCGTCATCGCGTCCGGCTCGCCTCAAGGCGCATCGCAACGGCATGCATGGGAGGCATCAGCGCTGTTCGGGCAGCAGTTTGAGCGGGTCCACCGGCTTGCCCTGGCGACGGATTTCGAAATGGAGTTTGGGCACGTCGGAATCGGAATTGCCCGCTTCGGCGATCCGCTGTCCGCGCGTCACGGTCTGGCCTTCCTTGACCAGCAGCGTGTTGTTGTGCGCATAGGCGGAGAGGTAGGTGTTGTTGTGCTTGATGATGATCAGCTTGCCATAGCCGCGCAGCCCCTGACCGCTGTAGACCACCCTGCCCGGACCGGCTGCCAGGACGGGGTCCCCCACCTTGGCAGCGATGTCGATGCCCTTGTTGGCGCCGTTCTCGGCGAACTGGCCGATCAGTTTTCCGGATGCCGGCCACGCCCATGCCACTTCTTCGCTCTCCGCAGGCCTGCCCGCCTCGACCGGCTTGGGCGGCTCGGACGCCTTGGCGGGTTCGGCGGGCTTGGCCGCGGGCGCCGCAACTACCGCCGGCCGCGTGCCGTCGCGCTGCATTTGCGCCAGGGTTTCATCGGAGTAGGGCCGCTTGGCGCCC
>CANGUJ010000412.1 GCA_947456845.1 Burkholderiales bacterium
ATGGCGTTGAGCACGTCCTGCGGCATCAGGTAGTTGAGCAGCGCCACCCGCGCGCCGGCGTGGAAGGCCGTGGTCAGCTGGCTGAAGCCGGCGTCGAACGAAAGCGGCAAGGCCGCGAGCACTGCATCCGCGGCGGTGTGTTCGAGGTAGGTGGCGACACTCTGCGCCCCGGCCACGAGGTTGCGGTGCGACACCACCACGCCCTTGGGCCGGCCGGTGCTGCCGGAGGTGTAGAAGATGGCCGCCATGTCGGCATCGATGGTGCGATGCGCGGCGGCTGCCGGCGCGGCGGCCAGGCTCTCCCAGGCATGTGCCAGCCAGTGGTCGCCCTTTTGCGGTGGCGCCGGAGCACCGGTGATGATCACGTGCTTCACGGCGGGGCAGGTCGCAAGCTCCGGCAGCAGGGCGCGCAGGCGCTCGGCCGATGTGACCAGATGGCTTACTGCGCAGTCGCGCAGGATGTGGGCCACCTGCGCCGGCCTGAGCGCGGGATTGACCGGGACCGCGACCGCGCCTGCGGCAGCGGCGCCGAACAGCGCGATGACGGTTTCCGGACGCTTTTCAAGATAGACGGCGACCCGTCCCAGGCGCGCCAGTTGCAGGGCCATGAGGCCGTCGGCGAACCGCTCGAGCGATTGCGCCAGGCGGGCGTAGTGCAGTATCTGGTTTTCCGCCTCGAGCGCGACCGCCTCCGGCGCGCGATCGGCGCTGCGGTAGATCAACTCGTGCAAGAGTAGGGCGGGTGTCATCAAGGGGGGCGATCTGGCGCGCGGAGCGCAAGTTTAGCCAACGCCGCCGTTCACGGGGCCCGCACGGGTGTAGGCGGTCGGGCGGCCGGGCGGGTACAGCCTGCGCCATGCCCGGCCCAATAGATGGTGTGCCGCCGCCGCCAGGCCGAGCGCTGATCTCGGGTCGAACCCGACAATGCCGATGCGCTCGCGCCTGTGGCTCATCCAGGCGCGCTTGTAGGCGTCATCCCCGCTGAGATAGTCCACCTCGGTTGCGCGGTCTGTATCCAGCGCGTGACGCATCATGGCCGCCGTCAGGATGGTGCCGGGCGAAAACCGTTCACAGCCCTGGTCGTAGGCCAGCTTGTAGATCATCGATTTGCCGCGGTGGTGAAGCCATAGCTGCGCTGCGATCGGCGTCGCGCCCAGCCGGAGCACGCCCAGGCGCAACCAGCCATGCCGCGCCGCCGTGCGGCAGAGCGCCGGAATGAAGTGCGGATAAGGCTCGGCGTTCTTCCAACTGAGGGCGTATACCTTCTGGAAATCAGCGATGGCGGTCTCCAGCAGGTCCGCCTCCGAGGTCGCGATCGATACCGACCAGGCGCCGGCGCGCGCGAGGCGCCGTTCGCGCCGCTGCACGGTATTGCGCAGAACCGCGGGCAAGGCTGCGAAGTACTGCGCGTAGGACCGGCCGTCCACGCGCAGGTACCAGTTGCCGAAGCTGAAATAGGTCTGTGCAATGTACCCGGCCTTGGCCAGGGCCGGCCGCAACGCGAGGGCGAACCAACCGTCCGCATCGAGCGGAGCGAAGCGCAGCGCGGGCGGCCGCGGGCGGCGGTTTCGCAGGTAGGGCACCAGCGCGGCCACCAGGGCGGGGGCCAGGTCCGGCCGGTTGGTGATGGGAGCATAGAGGCAGCTGTAGTAGTTCGCAAAGGCGGCCAGCCCGTGATCTTCCACCAGGGGCAGGGCGAGCGCCGCGCCGCTGACAGGATCGCGGGCAATAGGGCTCAGCACCCGTGCCGCGGGGGCGAACCCATGGGCCTGCAGGGTTTCAAACCAGGTATGGCTGGAAAAGAGGTCCTCGGCTTCGCTCGCGCACAGTTCCGGAGCGAGCTCGCGCAGGCCCGGCAAGCCGGCTGCCTCGCACGTTTCCACCGAGCGCAACGTCACGTCGCAGGGCGGCCGGCGGGCGGGGCCAGCCTCGCTGCTCGATGCCCGCGCGCGGGATGGCGGGCAAGGCTAGGACGTATAATTATTTGCACCATCGAAGGTTGCATTATCTCGACCGAAGGCAGCATCCATTGCTCGATATCCGGCACGAAACCCGGCACATTCTCGACCGGGCACTTGGTTTGGGGGGGCGCGCCCTTGACTTTGCCGACGATACGCGGCTCCTGGGAGTATTGCCGGAACTCGATTCCATGGCGGTGGTGGGCGTGCTGACGTCTCTTGAAGAACGTTTCGGGTTCGTGATCGCCGATGACGAAATCGACGGCGCCGCTTTCGCGACTCTGGGTTCCCTGATCGACTTCGTCGAGCGCAAGGTCTCCGGTTGACGTTAGCACAAATCCCCTTCGAGGCTTTTTTCCTGGATACGGCCAAGGGGCGCTGTTTTTGCGTGTACTTTCCCGCGCCCGGCAGTCCGCGCGGGGCGATCCTTCATATCCACCCTTTCGCGGAAGAATTGAACCGGTCGCGCCGCATGACCTCGCTGCAGGCACGCGCGCTGGCTGCGGCCGGCCATGCCGTGCTCCTGGTCGATCTTGCCGGCTGTGGCGACAGCAGCGGTGACTTCGGCGAGGCGACCTGGGACGCGTGGGTGGAAAACCTCGAATCGGCCACCGGCTGGCTGCGCCGGCGCGTGGCCGCGCCCCTGTGGCTGTGGGGCTTGCGTGCCGGCTGCCTGCTGGGCGCGGCGTTGATCGAACGCGGCCTGCGGCCGGCGGGTTTCCTGATGTGGCAGCCGGTGCTGTCGGGGGAGCAGGCGCTGCGCCAGTTCCTGCGCCTGAAGACCGTGGCCGACGTGGCCGCCGGCCGGGCGGCCGAAGACGTGGCGGACATGCGACGCAGGCTTCACGCCGGCGCCGACGTGGTCGTGGCCGGATACCGCCTCAACGCGGCGCTGGCCGGGGGCATGGCGGCGGCGGACCTGCGACCGGGCGCCGGCGGCATGCGCATCGAATGCTTCGAAATGGCCGGCGGGCCCGCGGCGGACCTTTCCCCCGCGCTCGCGGAGCGCCTTGCACAATGGCGCGCCGGGGGCCATTCTGCGCGGGCGACGGTGGTCGACGCGCCGTCTTTCTGGCAGACGCTGGAAACCTCGGTGAGCCCGGCCTTGATCGAGGCCACCGTGCAGGCGCTGGAACAGCCGTGACCGACGCCGCCCATTCGGAGAGCGCGCTGATGTTCGTTTGCGGCGGCGAGCGCCTGCTGGGTGTGGTTTCCCGGCCGCCGCGGCCGGCCCGCGCCGGAATCGTGATCATCGTGGGCGGCCCGCAGTACCGGGTGGGCAGCCACCGCCAGTTCCTGCTGCTGGCGCGCGATCTCGCACGCGCGGGCTTTGCGGTCATGCGCTTCGATTACCGGGGCATGGGTGACAGCGACGGCCAGCCGCGATCCTTCGAGGCCATCGATGACGATATCGCCGCCGCGATCGAGGCCTTCACCGCGGCATGCCCCGAGGTGACCTCGGTGGCGCTTTGGGGCCTGTGCGACGGTGCCTCCGCGGCGTTGCTTTACTGCCAGCGCCGGCGGGACCCGCGGGTGCACGGGCTGTGCCTGCTCAATCCCTGGGTGCGTTCGGAACATACGCTGGCGCGAGCGCGCCTGCGGCATTACTACGGCGACCGTCTGGTGCAGCCGGATTTCTGGAGCAAGCTGGGGCGCGGCGAGACCAAACTGATGGGCGCGCTCGCCGATTTGTGGCACAACTGGCGGCTGGCGCGCGCCGCGCGCACCGCTTTGGCGAGCGAGCCGCCGGGGTTTCGCTCGCTGATGGCTGCGGGTTTCCGCGGTTTCTCCGGGGAGATCTTGCTGATCCTGAGCGGGTGCGATGCGACTGCGCAGGAGTTTCTCGAGTGCGTGCGTTCCGACCCCGAGTGGGCGGGCCTGTTGGGCCGGCCCCATCTGCAGCGGCTCGAGCTTTCGGACGCGGACCACACGTTCTCGAACCCGCTGGCGCGTCAGGCAGTCGAAAGCGCCACCCGCGACTGGCTTGCGCGCCTGGCGGTGCAGCGTGGCG
>CANGUJ010000413.1 GCA_947456845.1 Burkholderiales bacterium
CCAGCATTCCGCTCATGTCCGCCCTGCCGCGATGCCGGCGCGCGCGCGCGGGCCGCGCGCAGTGAGCCACGGTTCATCTGTGGCCGCGCGGGCGGGGAGGATCGCTGCTTCGACCTGGCCGTGGAACGGATCCGGGACCGGGCCCGGGAACGGCCCCGGGCACGGCACGCGGACCGGCCCGGGCATGAGCCTTGCGGAATGATGGCGCATCGTCCTCCGATGGTCACCCATCGGGCCGCGCGACCATCGGCCGAACTGGCGTGGATTGCGCCGCGAACTCCGCGCATGCGCCGGCGCGTGCGGACGGCGGGCGAAAAAAAGCCCGCGTCGCGCGGGCTTTTCAGGCGGTGGGAGGCGCCTTCAGAGGGCGTCGAGCGCCTTGACCATGTCTTCCAGGCACTTCTTGGCGTCGCCGAAGACCATCATGGTCTTGTCCATGTAGAACAGGTCGTTGTCGAGGCCGGCATAGCCGGAGGCCATCGAGCGCTTGTTGACGATGACCGTGCGCGCCAGATGGGTTTCCAGGATCGGCATGCCGAAGATCGGGCTGCCCGGCGTCTTGGCGGCCGGATTGACCACGTCGTTGGCGCCCAGCACCAGGACCACGTCGGTCTGGCGGAAATCGGGATTGATGTCCTCCATCTCGAAGACCTGGTCGTAGGGAATCTCGGCTTCGGCCAGCAGCACGTTCATGTGCCCGGGCATGCGCCCGGCCACCGGATGGATGGCGTAGCGCACCTGCACGCCCTTTTCGCCGAGCTTGTGGGCCAGTTCCTTCAAGGCATGCTGGGCGCGCGAGACGGCCAGGCCGTACCCGGGAACGATCACCACGGTCTCGGCATTGCTCATCATGAAGGCCGCGTCGTCGGCCGAACCGCTCTTGACCGGGCGCTGCTCCTGCTTGCCCGCCGCGGTGCCGCCTTCCTGGCCGAAGCCGCCCAGGATCACGTTGAAGAACGAGCGGTTCATCGCCTTGCACATGATGTACGAGAGGATCGCGCCGGAGGAGCCGACCAGCGAGCCGGCGATGATGAGCATCGAGTTGTTGAGGGAGAAGCCGATGCCGGCCGCCGCCCAGCCCGAGTAGGAGTTGAGCATCGACACCACCACCGGCATGTCGGCGCCGCCGATCGGGATGATGATGAGCACGCCCAGCACGAAGGCGATCACGGTCATGATCACGAACGGCGTCCAGTCCTGGGTGGCGGTGAACCACAGGCCCATGCCGAGCATGGCGATGCCCATGATCGCGTTGACCATGTGCTGGCCCGCGAAGATCACCGGCGCGCCCTGGAACAGCCTGAACTTGTACTTGCCCGACAGCTTGCCGAAGGCGATCACCGATCCGGAGAAGGTGATGGCGCCGACGAAGGTGCCGATGAACAGTTCGAGGCGGTTGCCGTAGGGAATCGGCTGGCCTGCCGGGGCGATGCCGAAGGCGGCGGGCTCGCCCACCACCGCGACGGCGATGCACACCGCCGCCAGGCCGATCATGGAGTGCATGAAGGCGACCAGTTCCGGCATCTTGGTCATTTCCACGCGCTTGGCCATGATGGCGCCCGCGGTGCCGCCCACCAGGAGGCCGCCGATCACGTAGGCGAGGCCGGCCACCTTGCCGTCGGCGAGCTTGAAGATGAGGGCGACGGTGGTGAAGGCGGCCAGCGCCATGCCGACCATGCCGAACACGTTGCCCTGGCGGGCGGTGGTCGGGTGCGACAGCCCCTTGAGCGCCTGGATGAAGCATACCGAGGCGACCAGGTAGAGGAGGGTGACGAGGTCGAGGCTCATTTAGTGGTCTCCCCGCTTTTCGTCCGCCGGGGCCGCGCGGTCTTTTTTCTTGAACATTTCCAGCATGCGCCGGGTGACCAGGAACCCGCCGAAGACGTTCACCGCGGCCAGGGCCACGGCGGCGGTGCCCATCCAGCGCGACAGGTCGCTGGTGGTGAGCGCCGCGGCGAGCATGGCGCCGACGATGATGACCGCCGACAACGCGTTGGTCACGGCCATGAGGGGGGTGTGCAGGGCGGGTGTCACCGTCCACACCACGTGGTAGCCCACGTAGATGGCCAGCACGAAGATGATCAGGTTGGTGACAGTGGGGGAGATGATGTCCATGGCGTATCCCTTAGCCTTTCTTGACGACCTGGCCGTTTTCGGTCAGCAGGCAGGCGGCGACGATTTCGTCTTCCTTGTTGATGGCGAGCGCGGCTTCCTTGGTCGTGATGAGCTTGAGGAAGTCGAGCACGTTGCGGGCGAACAGCGCCGAGGCGTCGGCCGGCACCATCGCGGGGAAGTTGGTGTGGCCGACTAACGTGACACCGTGCCTGACGACCACCTTGTCCTTCTCGGTGAGCGGGCAGTTGCCGCCCTGCTCGGCGGCCATGTCGACGATCACCGAACCGGACTTCATGCTCTTGACCATGTCTTCGGTGACCAGCACCGGAGCCGGCCGGCCCGGAATGAGGGCGGTGGTGATGACGATATCGGCCTGCTTGATGCGCTCTGCCACGGCGGCGGCCTGGCGCTTCAGCCAGGATTCCGGCATCGGACGGGCATAGCCGCCTACGCCTTGCGCGGTTTCGCGCTCCTCGTCGGTCTCGAAAGGCACGTCGATGAATTTCGCGCCGAGCGACTCCACCTGCTCCTTGGTGGCGGGACGCACGTCGGTGGCCTCGACCACGGCGCCGAGGCGCTTGGCGGTGGCGATGGCCTGCAACCCGGCCACCCCTACCCCCATGATGACGGCGCGCGCGGCCTTGATGGTGCCGGCGGCGGTCATGAACATCGGCATGACCTTCGGATAATGGGTGGCCGCGGTAAGGACGGCGATGTAGCCGCCCAGGTTGGCCTGCGAGGACAGTACGTCGAGCGACTGGGCGCGCGTGATGCGCGGCGCCGCTTCGAGCGCGAAGCCGGTCACGCCCTGTCTGGCGAGCGCTTCCAGGCCGGCCGGATCGAAGCGGTTGAGGGTGCCGACGAGCACCTGGCCGGCCTTCATGCAGGCGATCTCCTCGGGCAGCGGCGGGCGTACCTTGAGCAGCAGTTCGGCGGAGCCGTACAGCGTGGCGGCATCGACCAGGCGCGCGCCGGCGGCGGCATAGTCGGCGTCCGGAATCATCGCGCCGGCGCCGGCGCCGGACTCGACCATGACTTCGTGCTTGCCGGCCACATACTTCTTGACCGTCTCCGGCGTGGCCGCGATGCGGGTCTCGCCGGGACGGATCTCCTTCGGGATACCGATTTTCAAAACAACCTCCTCGCGCGGGTGCCGGTTGCGACGGCCCCTGATGGGTGAATCTGTCTTCCGCCTGTTTTCCGCCGCACCGTGGACAACCCTGGACAAGCCTGGACAAAAGCAAAAAACCGGCTTGCAGGCGGCGGGCCCGGCCGGTTTTGGGAATTTCTTGTCCCGTAGCTCCTAAGTATAGCCGGTGTGGGCGCCCCGGGCATCGGGCGCCTGTGCTGCGCCGCCTTGCGCGCGAACAGGCGCTGCAATGCGGGTCTTTTTCCCGCATCGGCAACGCGGCGCCGCGGCTATCCTTGCCGCACGAGTCGCCCTGTCATCCATGAGCCATCCTCCCTCTTTCCTGCTGCTGCTGCTGCTGCCGCTGCTGTTGCTGGCCGGCGCGTGCGACCAGATCGCCGTGCTCGACGGCAGCAAGGCGCGCGAGGCCGATGCGATCGCGGTCGGCAGCGCCTGCCGGCAATCCGGGCGGGCGCTCGAGGATTGCTTCGTGATGTATCCGGACAGCGCGAAAGCCCAGGTGTTCGCCGGCTGGAAGGAAATGAACGACTACATGACTTCCAACAAGATCGAGGTGTCGGTGCCTTCGCTGGTCAAGGCGGACCCGAGATCCGAGTCCCGGCCGGGCAGGGGGCGCGCCGGCTTCGAGGCCAAGTCCGGCGCGGCCGAGAAGGCCGAGGCGCGGCCGCCCGGTCTTCC
>CANGUJ010000414.1 GCA_947456845.1 Burkholderiales bacterium
CACCATCATTGGTGGGATGAGAATCGGAAGCGCGCGAATCGTCGGCAGGTTTAGGCGCTCAGCAACACTCCCATCACGGTAGCCGTGAATATGGGCTGACATGATTGGCGAATTAAGCCAGTGGCGAAGAAAGCTGAAATTTAATCTTCGCTTGTCGGGTCGAATAAGAACCATCCGTTGGCCTAGACATATGCGTATGTGAGCCGGAACTTCAGCGGCGATCCCAAAGTAGGTCCCCTCACGACTGTAAAGAATGTCTCCGTGGCTAGGTGTTACGCGAGCAGTGCGCTCAGCGTATGTCTCTTCAGAAACACGACCAGCTTCATCGGCGCGGAAGACTCCGGTAATGATGTCTTGAGTACGAACTACAAACGGCCCGATGTCAGTCAGCTTTGGAGTGGAATGCGGGCAATCAAAGACGCCTTCACTAACGTCGTCAAGACGAGACCATGTCCAGCCTGCCGGTAGCTCACCGTAAGCCATCGGCACGTGAAGAGACTTTGCTTCCACTAGAGCCCTACCCGCCAAAGCCAAGTTGGTTTAGGTTTTCTCGTATCGCCTTCTCCAGCTTCGCAGACTCGACAAACTGTGCTTGAAGTTCTGCGACCAGACGCGGCATCTTTTCCTCGAAGGACTCACCGTCGTCTTCTATTTCCTCGGTTCCAACATAACGGCCGGGAGTGAGCACGTAGCCATGGGCAACGATTTCAGCGTTCGTCGCGGATTTGCAAAAGCCAGCCAGGTCCTCGTATTTGCCCGCGCTCGACTCTTCGCGCCAAGCGTGATATGTGTTGGTGATCTTCGAGAGGTCTTCATCGGTCAGCTCACGATGAACGCGGTCGATGAGGGTGCCTAATTTGCGCGCGTCGATGAAAAGCGTCTGCTTCCGCCGGTCACGAAACCCACGCTTGGTATCAGCAGCTTTGCTCTTGGTGAGAAACCACAAACACCCCGGAATCTGCGTACTGTAGAAAAGCTGGCCCGGCAGCGCGACCATGCAATCCACTAGGTCCGCCTCGATGATGGCTTTGCGGATCTCGCCTTCGCCTGACTGGTTGGAACTCATGCTGCCGTTGGCAAGCACAAAGCCAGCCATGCCTTGCGGTGCCAGGTGGTGGATAAAGTGCTGCACCCAGGCAAAGTTGGCGTTGCCTTTGGGGGGCACGCCGTATTGCCAGCGGACGTCGTCGTCCTTGCGGAACCAGTCTGAGTCGTTGAATGGCGGGTTGGCCAGCACGTAGTCGGCGCGCAGGTCGGGGTGCAGGTCGCGACGGAAAGTATCGGCGTGTTCGGGGCCGAAGTCGGCTTCTATGCCGCGCAGGGCCAGGTTCATCACGGCCAGGCGGCGCGTGGTGGGGTTGCTTTCCTGACCGTAGATGCTGATGTCGCCGCGCTTGCCGCCGTGCGACTCGACGAACTTTTCCGACTGCACGAACATGCCGCCGGAGCCGCAGGCGGGGTCGTAGATGCGGCCTTTGTAGGGGCTAAGCATTTCCACCAGGCAGCGCACCACGCAGGAGGGGGTGTAGAACTGGCCGCCGTTCTTGCCTTCGGCGCTGGCAAAGCGGGTGAGGAAGTATTCGTACACACGCCCCAACAGGTCTACCGAGCGGTGGGTTTTTTCGCCTTCGCTCGCGGCGGTTAGGGTGATGGTGGCGATCAGGTCGATCAACTCCCCCAGGCGTTGCTTGTCCAGGCCGGGGCGGGCGTAGTCCTTGGGCAGTACGCCTTTCAATCGCGGGTTGTCGCGCTCCAACGCCACCATGGCGTCGTCGACGATCTTGCCGATGGTGGGTTGCTTGGCGCTGGCCTGCAAGTGCGACCAGCGCGCATCCGCCGGCACCCAGAAGACGTTTTCGGCCTTGTATTCGTCCGGGTCTTCGGCATTGGCACCGGCGTAGTCGCCCTTGCCTTCAAGCAGCTTGGCGCGGTGTTCCTCGAAGGTGTCGGAGATGTACTTCAGGAAGATGAGGCCCAGCACCACGTGCTTGTACTCGGCCGCGTCCATGTTGTTGCGTAGCTTGTCGGCGGTGAGCCAGAGCTTGGCTTCGAAGCCCAGGTTGGCGGTGCTGTCGCCATTTTTCTTGGTGGCTTTGGTGGCCATGATGCGTCTTTCCGGTGTTCTGCTGTGCGGAGTCTACTTCGCGCTTGGGCGCGCGGCCGGCGCGCAAGTCCGAGGTGCCAGCACCGTGCAATGGCCTTGGTCGGCGTTGTATCTTTGCGCTTTTCGAAAGGGCCTGCCCATGACCACACCCTCTCTCGCCGGCAAACGCATCCTCGTCACCCAGTCCGAAGAATTCATGGGCCCCGAACTGTGCGCCGTGCTGGCCGCGCATGGCGCCACGGTGATTGCCGACCCGCGCGCGCTCACCGACCCGGCGGCACCCGCCGCGGCCGTGGCTGCGGCCGGCCATATCGACGTGCTGCTGGCCAACCTGGCGATTCCGGCGCCGTCCACCGAGGCGCTGGCCGTTTCGGAGGACGAATGGCGCGCGGTGTTCGCCGCCCTGGTCGACCCGTTGCCGCGGCTGTGCAAGGCTGCGCTGCCGGCCATGGTCGCGCGGCGCGCCGGCAAGGTATTGGTGATGGGCAGCGCCTCGGCGCTGCGCGGCATCAAGCGGACGTCCACCTACTGCGCCGCACGTGGCGCGCAGGTGTCGTATGTGCAGGCACTCGGGCTGGAGATGGCCGCGCACAACGTGCAGGTCAACCTGATCGCGCAGAACTTCGTCGAGAACCCGACCTATTTTCCGCCGGAAGTGCAGGCCGATCCGCGCTTCCAGGCGCGCCTCAAACGCGAGGTGCCACTGGGCCGGCTGGTTGGCGCGCGCGAGGACGCGCAGTTCGCCGCCTACCTGTGCAGTGAGGCGGCGAACTGCTTTGTCGGCCAGGTGTTTCCGGTATGCGGCGGGTGGGTGGCGCGCTAGCAACCACCCGCACCCGCCAGCACGCTCAGGAGATCGTCACGCCGCTGTCCACGGCCATGATGTGTCCGGTCATGGAGCGCGACTCATTCGAGGCCAGGTAGAGCGCGGCATTGGCGATGTCTTCCGGCAGGATGGTGCCGAGCAGGTGCGATTCGTTCAACTTGTTGACGGCCGGGTTGGCCTGCACCAGCTTCTTCAGGCGCTCGGTCATGGTGGCAGAAGGCGCGATGGCATTGACCCGCACCTTCTGCGCGGCAAATTCAACGGCCAGCGAGCGGGTCAGTGCGGCCACGCCGCCCTTGGCGGCGGTGTAGCAGTCGCGGCCGGGCACGCCCATGGCGGCCATGTTGGAGGTCATGTTGATCACCGAGCCGCCGCCTGACCGGATGATGGCCGGGATGCCATGGCGGCAACCGGCGAAGGTGCCGAACAGGTCCAGCTTGATGACACGCCAGAACTCCTCGATCGGCACGTCGACGACGTTGTTGTCCTGCGGGGTGGAGCCGCCGGCATTGTTGTGCAGGATGTCCAGGCGCCCGAACTTCTCCTCAGTGGCGCGGATCGCCGCGCTGATGCTGGCCTCGTCAGTCACGTCGGTGCGGATCGCGATGGCGCCGTTACCAGCCAGGTGCGCGGTTTCCTCCGCGCCGGCGGCGGAAATGTCGGCGATAGCCACGCGCGCGCCTTCGCGCGCGAACAGGATGGCGGTGGCGCGGCCGATGCCCGCGGCCGCGCCGGTGATGAATGCAACCTTGCCTGCGAGTCTTGCCATGTTGTCTCCTTGCGGTTGTTCGAGTCGTCGCCGGTAACGATGCGCCGGCGGCCGCCTACCTGCCCACTGTCTGCAGCTTTTTCAGGTCCGGAAAGACGCGAAAGCCGCTTGCCGCAATCAGCACCGTGGCCACGCCACCCGCCACCACGGCGAACACCGGGTTGGTGAGGCTGGCGAGCAGGCCCGATTCGACCGCGCCCATTTCGTTGGAGGAGCTGATGAACACCCGGTTGACC
>CANGUJ010000415.1 GCA_947456845.1 Burkholderiales bacterium
TCACTGGCGCAGGAAGTGATCAAGCAGAAGATTCGCGCCAATGTGATCGCGCCGGGCTACATCCGTACCCCCATGCTCGACCAGCTGGGCGCGGCGGGCGCAATGCTCGATTCGCTGATCGACTATGCGCCACTCGGGCTGGGCGAACCGGAGGACGTCGCCAATGCGGCGGTTTTCTATTTGTCCGACGCAAGCCGCTGGATGACCCGTACATTTTTCATCATCGACGGCGGCTTGACCGTGCAGTTGAGCATCTGAGGCAGCATGACAAGCCGACCCAACCCGTTTTCGCTTGCCGGCAAGGTGGTGCTGGTCACCGGAGCGTCTTCCGGCCTCGGCCGGCAGATCGCGATCTCCTGTTCACGCATGGGCGCGCGCGTGGTCGCGACCGGCCGCGATACCGCGAGGCTTGCCGAAACACTTTGCGCGCTCGAGGGTGATGGCCACACGTCCTTTGTCGCCGACTTGCGCGAAAGCGCCCAGATACACGCGCTGGTGGACGCCGCGGGTACGGTCGACGGCGTGGTTCACAGCGTGGGTTTACAGCGCCTTGCGCCGATCAAGATGGTGAGCGAGAAGCTGCTCAACGACATTGTCGGCACCAATTTCATCGGTCCGGTGATGCTTACCCAGCGTCTGCTCTACAAGAACGCCCTGGCCGATGGCGGCTCGATCGTTTTTTTATCGTCGACGGCTGCGCATGTGGGCACGCCTGGCGTGGGGCCATACTCGAGCATGAAGGCGGCACTGCATGGTTTGACACGCTGCCTCGCGCTCGAGCAGGCGAAGCGGCGCGTGCGGGTCAATTGCATATCGCCATCCGCGGTCGAAACACCCTTGTGGGACAAGGACCATCTTGAGTCGCAGCGCGCACGGCATCCGCTTGGCTTGGGCACGCCGGATGATGTCGCCAACGCGACCATCTACCTGCTTTCGAACGCCAGTCGCTGGGTCACAGGAACGACCCTGGTGATGGATGGCGGCGTCATGTAATTAAGACGGCAACCTGACGGGAGGCTGAAATGATCGATGTGTACATCGTGGGTGCGGGCGGCTACGGCCGCGTTGTGCTGGGCCAGATGCTCGACGACATCGCATGCGGCAAGGAATGGCGGGTGGCAGGCTTCCTTGACGAACGCCAGAACATACTCGACGGCTACAACTACGAGGTCGGCATCGTCGGCGACCCGATGACCTATATGCCCAGGGCCAACGACAAGTTCGTTTGCGCGCTCGGAGCACCGGCGCATCGCAAGACCTATGCGGCGCCGCTGCTCGCCAAGGGCGCGAAATTCATCAACATCCTCACCGAAACCTACTTCGGCCGCAATGTGAAGCTGGGTCAGGGGTGCTTTTTCGAGCGCCGGGTCGGCATCGGCCCGGACTGCACCATCGGCGACTTCGTCATCATCCATTCGCTGGCCATCCTCGGGCATGACATCACCATCGGCGATTACTCGCACATCAGCTGTTTCAGTTTCATCGGCGGCGGCGCAAAGATCGGCGCAGGCGTGACGCTGCATCCGCATGCCACCATCCTGCCCGGCATGGTCATCGGCGATGGCGCCACCATCGGCGCAGGCAGCGTCGTGGTGAGCAACGTACCGGCGGGCATGACGGTTTTCGGCAACCCAGCCAAGCGCCTGCAGTGGTGAGTTGCACCAGCGGAACAAAGTAATGAGATCTCGCATGCTCCCCCGGCACTACCTGTCTCAGGAGGTATTCCACCGGGAGCGGGACAGGATCTTCCGCAAGTTGTGGGTTTTCGCCGGGTTGCGCACGATGCTGCGCCAGAACAACGACTTCATCACCCGGAGCATCGCCGGCATTCCGGTGGTGATCCAGAACATCCGCGGTGAACTCAAGGCCTTTGAGAATGTGTGCCTGCATCGCAGCGCGCGCCTGCAGTCCGAACCGGCAGGACGGCGTCCGCTGGTATGCGCGTATCACGGCTGGAGCTATGACGCCTCCGGCGCGCCGTCCAACATTCCACTCCATGACGAGCTCTACCGCTATACGGCCGAAGAGCGCGGCGCGATGCGCCTGCGCGAATTCGCCTTGCGACCGGTGGGCAACCTTCTGTTCATCAATCTTGATGAAAAACCAATGCCGATCGAGGATCAGTTCGACAGGTCCTTCATCGACCTGCTGGAGTCCAGTTCCAACGCCTACGACAGCGAGGTCATGACCACCACCTTCCGCGCCCGCTTCAACTGGAAGCTCGGATATGAAAACCTGCGCGACGGCAATCATCCCGCCTTTGTCCATCCGACGACGCTGACCCGCAACGTCTCGTTCGTCCCGGTACTCGACGAGGCATTGCACGCGGAGGTCGCCGGTGATCTGCCCGCCGGCCTGGATACGGCCGGGAGGCGTGAAATCCTGCGTCGTTTCAGTTACGGCGGCGCCGAGGGCACGTTCAAGAACGTCACGCGCTACGACTGGCAGTCGCTGGTGGAGCGTTGGGGCGACCAGGACTCGTACTTCAACTGGCTGGCTTATCCCAACCTCCACATCGCGTCGGGCGACGGGGGGTTTTCCTTCACCATCGAACACCATGTGCCGGTCGCGCCCGGGCGCACCGACCTCGAGATTTACTGGATGACCGCGAAGAAGCGCCAACCTTACTCGTTTTCCAGTACGGTGCTGCTTTCACTGATGCATGGCAGCAAGCTGGTGGTCGGGGAGGACGTCGAGGTCATGGAGCAAGTCCAGGCGGCGCTGCACGACGGCGCGCCGGTGCCGCGCCAGGGTGACTATGAAGGGCTCAACAAACGCGTGGAGCGTTGGTATGTCGACATCATCGACGGCAATCGGGAAGTCTAGGGTCATCATCGGTGCGGGCGACATGCTTGACATCGCGTGGCATGCCTGGTCTGGCGTACCCGGGGAGGGGCCGGTCGGCCGATTGGAGATTTCCCAGGCGGCCGACTATTCATTCGATTTCGGGGTCTTCGAACGGATATCGCCCGAGCAGACCGCGCTGTTCATCGCACTTAATGAACGTTTTGGGAACTTTAAGCGCATGGAAATCGTGCAGGCTGCCATGGACCGGGGCTTTCATCTCGCAAGCGTGATCGCGCCTGGGGCGAACGTCGCACCCGATGCGAAAATCGGCGCGAACGCTTTCGTCGGCGCCGGTGCGGTCGTAGGTTCCGCAGTGGTCATCGACTACAACGCGGTGGTTAACGCTGGCGCGATTGTCGGGTTCGGCGCGCGCCTCAAGGCGTCATGCTGGATCGAAGGGGGCGTGGTGCTCGGCAATCATGTCCAAATCGGCGCCCACGCCACATTGCGTGCCGGCGTGGTGGTCACTCACGGGGTCAAGGTAGGGCGTCACTGCGAGATCGGCTTACCCGGACTGTATCGCAAAGATGTCGTCGCCAAGACCGTGTTCGATCCCCGCTACGACGAACCGATTGTCGTCCACGGCGGCTGATCGCATGCCGGCATTCAATTGACTCCAATCAGACCATGAGTGTTGCAATGATCACATCCCATCCCGATGCACTACTTCAGTCCGATACATTGCGTGCCCAGGTTCTCGAATTGTGCACCGGGTACAGCAAGTCCCGGCGTAGTGCCTTGCCGGCCTGGATCGACATGGACGCCGCGCATTTCTTGGGCACAGCCAAATTGGTCGTATGTGGCAGTACATGTCGCGAGGAACTCCGTCTTTTGGCCCGTAATGCGAATGTGGTCGCGGTTGTGGACGACTTTTGCAAGGATCGGCTGATTTTCGGGATTCCGGTCATCAATAGCGCGGAATGGATAAGGCGCGCACGTGCGGACGTGCGGTTGGTCTCTGTTTTTCTGCTCCCCGGATCCACGGGATACAACTTCTTCGTCAAACTGGCGGCCGAGTACGGCTTGCGCCATCTGCTCCCGTTTCAGTTCCAGTTGCTTCTGGATGAAGCTGGCATTTCGAAAAA
>CANGUJ010000416.1 GCA_947456845.1 Burkholderiales bacterium
CTGATGGGCAACTATTCATTCGAAGTCAACGACCGGCCGCAGCATGACATGTGGTTCAACAACGCACCCTTCCCGGACTCGGTCGCCATGTCCACCGGCTACTTTGAACTTGGCCGCAAGCTTGGCGCCAAGACGGTGGCCTTCCTCGCTGCCGACGCCGAGTTTGCGCAAAACCTCGCCACCGGTGCGCGCAACCTGGCCACGCATTCCGGCCTCAAGGTGGTGTACGACCAGAAGTATCCGCCCAACACCACCGATTTTTCGTCGATGATCCGCTCGATCAAGGCGACCAAGCCAGACCTGGTGTTCGTGGCCTCATATCCCGGCGAATCGGTGGCGATCGTGCGTGCGGTCAACGAGATCGGCGTGGGCGAAAGCGTAAAGATGCTAGGCGGTGGTATGGTCGGCCTCCAGTTCGCGCCGATCATGGAAAGCCTCGGGTCGCAACTCAACGGCATCGTGAACTACAACCCCTATGCTCCGGAGAAGACGCTCGACTTCCCCGGCCTGAAGGACTTCCTGGCGCGCTACACGGCCAAGGCCAAGGCAGAGAAGGTCGATCCGCTCGGTTACTACCTGCCGCCCTTCAATTACGCCATCGGGCAGATGCTAGAACAGGCGATCACCGCCACCAAGGGACTGGACCAGAAAGCGTTGGCCGGTTACCTGCGTACCAGCGAGCTCAAGACCATCGTTGGCCCGATCCGCTACCAGCGCAACGGCGAGTGGGCCGAAGGGCGCGTCCTGCTGACCCAGTTCACCGGGATCAAGGACAAGGATGTCGAGCAGTTCCGCCTGCCCGGCAAGCAGGTGATCGTGGCGCCGGAGAAGTACAAGACAGGCACCCTGCGTGCCCCGTTCGAAAAGGCGCGCAAGTCCTGAGCTAGGTGCGCCATGCATCCCGCCGCCGTTGGCGGCGGGATCGGTGGTTGTCGAGGCTGGCGCGGGATCGCCGCCCTGGCTTCAAAGCACCGGGTTGGTGATTTCTCCGCCCGCCGCCGCCAAGCCCCAGGCGCTGGCCTGGGCGTCAATCGAAAAGCTGATGTGGCTGGCTGCGGCGTGCTGGTCGCGGAAGATGCGTTCCATCGGCCCGCGGGTGTAGAGGCCGTTGGCCCCGGCCAGCGCGTACAACGTGTCGACCGCATCGGTGGTGAGCTTGGCGCCGAAGGCGCAGTTGCGCTTTTGGCGCAGCTTCAGTTCGAGGGTGGCCTCGATACCCTCCTCTGCCATGCGCTGACCTTCGGCGCAATCGGCGCGCGCCATGGTGCGCGCGGCGTGGATCTGCGCGCCGGCCAAGCCGATGCGCGCCTGCACCGTGCCGAGGTCGCGCATCTTGAGCCCGGTATAGCTGGTGCTGCGTTCCTTGACCATGCCGGTGACCGCGTCGAACATGGCCTGGGCGTTGCCGACCAGGCAGCCCAGCAGGCAATGCCCCGAGAGACCGCCGAAGGGCACATGGAACACCGGCTGCGGGTTGGTGCGCCATCCCGGAAACGGTTCGCCGCGGCGGTGGTGGATCATCGACAGGGCGCGGTGGTGCGGCACGAACACCTTGTCGCATTTGACCGAGCGGCTGCCGGTGCCCTTGAGCCCCATGACCTGCCAGTCGTCGAGCACTTCGTATTCGGACATCGGCACCAGGCACATCCGGTAGTCTAGGATTTTCTCGCCGTCGCGCACCACGCAGGCCAGCATGTTCCAGGTGGAAGGCACCACCGCCGAGGAGAAGTTCCACAACCCGGAAAGCTCGATGCCGCCGTCCACCAGGCGCCCGCGCCCCTGCGGGAAGGCGATGCCCGAGGCGATGAACGCGTCCGGGTCGACATCCCAGACCTCGCACTGCGCCTCCTCTTCGTAGAAAGCCAGCATCCAGTGGTGCGCAAGAAGGTTGGACAGGCTCCAGGCGGTGGATATGCAGCCCCGCCCGATGATCTCCGGGATATCGAAGATGGCCGTGAAGGGAAGTTCCATGCCGCCCCAGCGCTTCGGCTGGAGGATGCGCGCCAGGCCGGTGCGATTGAGGTCGGCGGCATTCTCGGGCAGCAGCGACCCGGCTTCCTCGCAGCGCGGCGCGCGCTCGCGCAGCACCGGGATGAGGGACATGGCGCTGGCCATGGCCTCGGCGTAGGTGACGTGGGAAAAATCCGTCCTGATGCGTTCCGGGGCGTTCATTTCTGCATTCTCCTTTAGGCGGTGGCGCGCGGCATCTCGTCGTAGTTCATGGTCTCGTCCCATTCGGGCATCTGCGTGACATTGAAGAAGTTGAGCTCGATGGTCAGGCCGTCGGGGTCGCGCACGAAAATCTGGAACAGGTTGAACGAGGGCAGCTTGCGCGACCACCACTCGCACTTCATCTTGACCAGACGGGCGCGGAACTCGTCCGGGTTGGCCGCGCCGAAGGCGATGTGGTCGACCACACCGGCCTGGTCGGTGGCCACGCCGGGCGGGGAGCCGGGATAGTAGAGTTCATGATTCGGGATGCCGTGCGGGCCCATGTGAACCCAAACTTTGTCGCCGCGACCCAGCCAGTAGCCCGGGAAGGGCACCTGCGGCCGCGGCATTTCTTCCAGGGACAGCGCTTCACAGTAGAAGCGCTTGGTCGCCTCGAGGTCGTTGGCGCGTATGAAGTAGTGGTTCAGGTCGGTGATGGGCATGGCACAGTCTCCTTTTGTCTATGATTTTGCCTACGATTCAGCATCTTCCCGCTGGCGGCGGAGCGTGCGCCGCCGTCCGGCGTTTCTCAAGTCCTTCGATTCTCCAGTTTTTCTACTCCGCCTTGACCCCTGCGTCCTTGATGACCTTGCCCCACTTGGCCACTTCGCCGCGCAGGAAGGCGCTGGCTTCCTCCGGGGTGTTGCCCACCGGGATGATGCCCTGGGGCTCGAATCGTTCGCGAAACGCGGCGCTGCGCGTGATCTTCGCGATCTCGGAGGATATCCGGTTGACGAGATCCGGCGGCGTGCCGCCAGGCGCGAGGACCATAGACCAGGTTCCCGAGACGAAACCCGGCATGCCGCCCTCGATGAAGGTGGGCACCTCGCCGGCGCCGGCAACACGCTTCTCTGAGGAGGTGCCGAGGGCACGGATCTTGCCCGCCTTGACATGCGGCATCATCAGCGCGGTGGTATCGAACATCACGCCGATCTGGCCGCCGATGAGATCGGTGAGGGCCGGCGCGGTTCCCTTGTAGGGCACGTGCTGCATTTTCGTGCCGGTCAGGTTCATGAGGTATTCCATGGTCAGGTGCGCCGCCGCGCCGTTGCCTGAGGACCCGTAGTTGATCTTGCCCGGATTGGCCCGGGCATAGGCGATGAATTCGCCGACCGACTTGGCCGGAAAGTCGTTGTTGGCCACCAGGATCAATGGCGCCACAGAGGTGAGGGATACCGCGGTGAGGTCCTTGAAATAGTCGAACGGCAGCTTGGGATAAAGCGTGGCATTGGCCGAGTGCGCGGCAATGACCGTGCCCAGGGTGTGGCCGTCAGGCGCGGCCTTGGCCACCATGTCCACGCCGAGGATGCTGTTGGCGCCCGGCTTGTTCTCGAACACCACCGCCACGCCGAGCGCGCGGGCAAGCGGTTCGCCGACACCGCGCGCCATTGTGTCGGTGTAGCCGCCAGGGGTGTAGGGAATGACCATTCGGATCGGCTTGGACGGCCAGGATTGGGCCATTGCCAGAGCGCTGCCGGCGGCCAGAAGGGCCGCGAGAGCACCGCGCATTACGGGATGTGGCATGTCTCCTCCGGTATCCGGACGGGTGCGATGCCGCCTTGCATCGCGTGAATCCTGCCGAACCTGCATCTGGGAGCAGATGATATATCGATGCTGTGCCGGTTTCGCTAAATTTTGTGGTGCGCATGGCGTACGCTTTCCGCAGCGCAGCACGCGCACGCCCGCGGCTGCGCGGTACCGGGTCCGCGTACTGGC
>CANGUJ010000417.1 GCA_947456845.1 Burkholderiales bacterium
TGCTGGGGGCCACCTATCACCTGGCCGCCTCCGGCGGGCGCCGCAAGGTCGCCGCGGAGGCGTTCATGAAAAGCGCCTATGCCACGGTGCTGGAGCAAGGCGAGATCCTCACGGCGGTCGAGTTGCCGGCCTTCACCCCGCGGATGCGCTGGGGCTACTACAAGATCTGCGCCAAGGTCGGCGAATTCGCCAGCGCCATCGGCGCGGCGGTGCGCGACCCCGGTCTCGGGCTGACGCGTCTGCTGGTCGGGGCGGTCGAGACCCGGCCGCTGGTGCTGACCGACCCGGCGGGCGCGCTGCTTTCGCGGGGCGAGGCGTTTCGCGAGGCGGCGGCGGCGGCGATCGCGCGCGCGTTCCCGCAGGCCGACGAGGTGTTCGTCCACCAGCATGTCGTCGCTCTGGAGCGGGCCGTGCAGCAGATGAACGAGGCATCGCAGGCGTCATGAGCACCTTTCCGATAGAACTGGTCGTCAACGGCGAGGCCGTCCGGGCCAGCGTCGAGCCGCGCATGCACCTGGGCGATTTCCTGCGCCGCGACCTCGGCCTGACCGGCACCCACCTGTCCTGCGAGCATGGCGTGTGCGGCGCCTGCACCGTGCTCATCGACGGCATGCCGCAGCGCTCCTGCATCACCTTCGCGGCGGCCTGCTCGGGCACCGCGATCACCACGGTGGAAGGCTATGGCGACGACCCGGTCATGGCGGCCCTGCGCCAGGCCTTCCATGAGCACCATGCGCTGCAATGCGGTTACTGCACGCCGGGCATGCTGTGCACGGCGCGCGACATCGTGCTGCGCCTGCCCGGCCCCGATGCGCGCCGCGTGCGGCATGAACTCGCCGGCAACCTGTGCCGCTGCACCGGCTATGTCGGCATCGTCGAGGCGATCCTGGCGGTGCTGCTGAAGAAATCGTCGGGCGAACTGGCGATGCCGGTGCAGGCGGCGGCGGGCGCCGCGGAGGCGGCCGTCGCCACGGCTGCGGATGATGGCTGGGTGCCGATCGACCTCGCGGAAGACGGCCAGTGGGTGGAGGTGCGGCAGTCGCTCGCGCTTGCGCAGGGCGCGGATGCGGCATGGAAGCATCTGGAAGATCTGCCGCTGGTGGCCAATTGCCTGCCGGGCGCGAAGATCACCCGCCACGCGGGCAGGCGCGCCGAGGGCGTGATGGACGTGAAGTTCGGCCCGGTCACCGCCAGCTTCGCGATGCGCGCCGAACTCGATCTCGACGCGGCCGCCCGGCGCGGCAACATGCGCGCCGAAGGCGTGGACCGCCGCAGTTCCACCCGTGTGAAGACGCTGCTCGACTACGACGTCGTGCCGGTCGATGCCGGCCACTGCAAGGTCGCCCTGCAATTGCGCTTCCGCCTGGCGGGTCCGCTGGCGCAGTTCTCGCGCGCCGGTCTGGTCAATGATTACGTGGCCGAATTGACGCGGCGCTTCGGCGTCAATCTCGGCAACGCGATGGCCGGCGTGACGGCGGCCGCACCGGTCGAGGCGCCGGGCCTGTTCGCCATGCTGATGGTGCGCCTCAGGCGCCTCTTCGGGGGCTGATGGCGAGCATGCGGCGTCGATTCCCCCTTGGATGCAGGCCGCTGCGGCATGCCGCAGCGATGGCGCTCGTCTGGCTGGCAGGCCTTGCTTGAACGGCTGGGCCGGCAGGCGGGCGCGCAGAAGCCCTGCTTCGGGTGGGGCCGGTTTCGAACGGCCATACGCCCACCGCGTCGAAGACGGGCCGCTTCGCCGGACAACGTGAATTTTCGTCCGTCCAGAGGGTTGCGACCCAGAGGGTTGCGACCAAGTGTCGTTCGAGGGATTGACTCGGCTTCATCGATGCGTCGCCGTCATTGCGCGGCAGAATCACGTCCGGGCCGGCATTGCGGAATCCGGGTTCGGGGTAATGGTCATGCAAGTCGAAATCCGGCCGCGGCGGATCCGGGATCCTTATCCGATCGCGCTGTCCGGGACTGTTCAGGAACCGGTCAAAATGTCGGTTGCGATTGTTTGAATCTCATCGGCGACGGAGTCAAGTGAAATGGAATCAGCCCGACTGGCTTGGCACGACAGTTTCGTCCTGGGATTCGGCCCGGTCGATGCGTTGCACCGTGAATTCGTCGAACTGGTCGGCGCCGTGCAGGCGGCGCCGGACCACGAACTCGTCGACCGCCTGGCAGCCCTGGCGGCGCACTGCGAGCAGCATTTCGAGGAGGAAAACCGCTGGATGATCGAAACCGAGTTTCCGCCGCGCGATTGCCACATAGATGAACACAATGCCGTGCTGCAGTCGGTGCGGGACGTGCAGGCGCTGCTCGCGCAGGGTGACGTCGACAACTGCCGGCGGCTGGCCGAGGCACTGGCCGGGTGGTTTCCCGGCCACGCCGATCACCTCGACTCCGCGCTGGCGCACTGGATGTGCAAGCGGCGTTTTGGCGGCAAGCCGGTGGTATTCCGGCGCGATCCGGTGGCCCGCCAGAGCGACGAGCCGGTCACCGGCGCGTAGCGGCGGCGACCGCGGGCAGCGACGCGCCCACGGCGCCTCGCCTGGACCCCTACGATGACCCGCATGTCGCCGCAGGCCGGCAGCAGATCGACCCAGGCGCCCGCCGCGTTGCGCCAGGCCCAGGGTAACAACAGGGTAACAAGCCGATCGTCGCGGACCGCGCGGGCGGTGCTTCCCGGCCCGATCGCGGGCTGGCGGCGTGCCTTGACTTGGCAGTATGCCTTCAATTCAATTGTGCGCCTTCAATTCGCCCGTCTCGTGCGGCATCTGCACCGCCTCGAGAAAGCGCGACACCAGGTTGTAGGCGCCGATGGTGGCGGTCAGTTCCACGGTTTCGCGCTCGTCGAAATGCTCGCGCACGGCGGCGAAGATCGCATCCGGCACATGGATCTGCTGGGTCATCGAATCGGTGTAGCCCAGCACGGCGCGCATCTTGGGCGTGTACAGGTCGCTCACCGTCCAGGCCGGCAGCGCGTCGATCTGCGCCTGGGTCATGCCCTCGCGGATGGCGAAGGGCTGGTGCGCCTTGTACTCGTAGTCGGCGCCGTTGATCACCGCCACCCGCATGATGGCCAGTTCGCGGGAAAGGCCGTCGAGCTTGGCCTTCTGGCGGATTTCGGTGAACAGGTGCAGCCAGCCCTCGCAGATGCCGGGGCTGTGGGCCAGGGTGCGGTACAGGTTCAGGAAGCGCCCGCCGCGCTCGGCCTTGATCTTGTCGATCAGCGGCGTCAGGGCGGGGTCGCGGCCTTCTTCGATGAGGGAGATGCGTGGCATTGTCGGTCCGTGGTTGCTGGTTGGTGGGAGGCATGATTTTCGCACGCCCGCCATCCGCGCCGCCTGCAATGCCGCGAATGCGGCGCGCTCAATCGAGGAAGAACGGCGTCTCGTCCTCGCCCTGCAGGACCAGGTCGATGCGGTAAGCCTTTGCGTTCGCGGGCGCGCGCTCGGAGGTCGCCGGCACGAGGACCAGCCGCGCACGGGCGCGCGCGTCGGTGACCGCGCAAAACACCGGGTCGCCTGCGTTGGTGGGCTCATCGGGGAAGAACAGGGTGGTGGTCAGGCGCCGCATCAGTCCCGACCCGGTAACGGAGATGTTGATGTGCGGCGCGCGCACCGCGCGGGCCACCGGGTCCTCGAAGCCGCCAGGCATGACGGTGATGAAATCGAAGTAGCCGTCGTTCTCGCTGGCGCGCCTGCCCCAGCCCATGAAGTGGGGGTCCGCCTCCGCCGCGCGCGGGTCGTTCGGATGCGCGAAACGTCCGCCCGCGTCGGCCTGCCAGAGTTCGAGGATGGCGTTCCAGCGCGGCACGCGTTCGGCCTCGTAGATGTGGCCGAAGATGAAGATGCGCTGGCCGGCCGCGGCGGGCGCGCCGGGTTCGAGGATGGTGAGGTCGTTGTCGCCGGGGCGGAAAAAATGCGGCGGGAAGAA
>CANGUJ010000418.1 GCA_947456845.1 Burkholderiales bacterium
CACCGAAAAGCCCGGCGTGCCCTTCTCGACGACGAACATCGAGACCTGGTGGTTGCGGGTGGCGGCCTCGCCGGTCTTGGCGGCCACGCAGAAGATGTCGCCGTGCACGCCGTTGGTGATGTACATCTTGGCGCCGTTGATCACCCAGGCGTCGCCGTCGCGCCGGGCGGTGGTGCGCATCGAGGCCAGGTCGGAGCCGGCGTCCGGCTCGGTCATGGCCACCGCGGCGATCTTCTCGCCGCGGATGATGGGCGGCAGGTAGCGCGCCTTCTGTTCCCGGGTGCCGGCGTTGTGCAGGTGCGGCGAGGCCATGTCGGTATGCACCAGCACCGTGACGGCAAAGCCGCCGTAGGTGCTGCGGCCGAGTTCCTCGGCCAGCACCACGGTGGACAGGGTGTCGAGGGCCGAGCCGCCGTATTCCTCCTCGTAGCGGATGCCGAGGAAGCCCAGCTCGCCCATGGCGCGCAGCACCTCGCGCGGCACCTGGCCGGCCTCTTCCCAGGCGTCGGCGTGGGGCAGGACCTTGTCTGCGATGAAGCGGCGCAGCGAGTCGCGCAGGGCTTCGTGTTCGGCGTTGAAGTAGGGCGTGGTGGACATGGGTTCGGGCGCGCTGGAGGAGGGCGGGATTATGCGGCACGCGGGCGCCGGCGCCCGCCGCGATCGGCCCGGCCGCCATCGGGGTTACCCCGTGCGCGGGCGCATCGGGCGGCAGGGTAGAATTTCGCTTCTTTCCGGAGACCAGACCGCCATGAACCAGCCGATCGCCACCCAGTACCTGCGCCGCGAGTTTCCCGTCAGCCTGCTCGAAGAACTCAGGCAGCTGCTCGGGGCCGAGCGGGTTTCGACCGCCAGCGCCGTGCGCGAGCATCACGGCCACGACGAGTCGCATTTCCCCGACGCGCTGCCCGACGCGGTGGTGTTCCCGGAAACCACCGAGGAGGTGGCGGGCGTGGTCAAGGCCTGCGCGCGGCACAAGTTCCCGGTCATTCCCTACGGCACCGGCACCTCGCTGGAGGGCCACATCCTGGCCATCCACGGCGGGGTGTCGCTCGACCTCTCGCGCATGAACCGGGTGCTCGCGGTGCATGCCGAGGATCTCGACGCGGTGGTGCAGGCCGGCGTCACCCGCAAGGCGCTCAACGCGCACATCAAGGACACCGGCCTGTTCTTCCCCATCGACCCGGGCGCCGACGCCTCCATCGGCGGCATGAGCGCCACGCGCGCCTCGGGCACGGCCGCGGTGCGCTACGGCACCATGAAGGAAAACGTCATGGCGCTCACGGTGGTGCTGGCCGACGGGCGCATCGTCAGGACCGGCCGCCGCACCAAGAAGTCCTCCGCGGGCTACGACCTCACGCGCCTCCTGGTGGGCAGCGAAGGCACGCTCGGCGTGATCACCGAGGTCACCGTGCGCCTGTATCCGCAGCCGGAGGCGATCTCGGCGGCGGTGTGCTGCTTTCCCAACATGGTGGCGGCGGCCAACACCGTCATCCAGGCCATCCAGATGGGCGTGCCGGTAGCGCGCTGCGATTTCGTCGACCCGCTGTGCGTGCGCGCGATCAACAACCACAGCAAGACCGCGCTGCAGGAGAAGCCCACCGTGTTCTTCGAGTTCCACGGCTCCGAGGCCGGCGTCAGGGAGCAGGCCGAAACCGTGCAGGCGATCGCCGCCGAGCAGGGCGCCGAGGCGTTCCAGTGGGCCACCAGGCCGGAGGAGCGCAGCCGGCTCTGGCAGGCGCGCCACGACGCCTATTTCGCCTGCCTGCAGCTGCAGCCGGGCTGCCGCATCATCTCCACCGACGTGTGCGTGCCGATCTCGCGCCTGGCCGATTGCCTGGCGGCCACCGAGGAGGACATCCGGCAGTCCGGGCGCATGGTGCCGGTGCTGGGCCACATCGGCGACGGCAACTTCCACCTGTGCATCATCATCGACCCGAACAACCCCGACGACATCGAGATCGCCGAGCAGATGAACCACCGCCTGGTCGAGCGCGCCATCGCGATGGAAGGCACCTGCACCGGCGAGCACGGCATCGGCTGCGGCAAGATGGCCTTCATGGACGCCGAGCACGGCGCCAGCCTGGAGGTGATGCGCACGCTCAAGCGCGCCATGGATCCCGACAACATCATGAATCCCGGCAAGGTCATCGCGGTTTGAGCGGCGGGTCGCGCACATGAACGCACCGGCGGGCAAGCCGCTGATCGACCTGCTGCGCCAGGCCCGCGTGGTGGCGGCCCTGCGCGAATTCATGCCCGCGGGCCAGGTGCTGTTCGAGGGCGAGGACACGCGCCCCTACGAGTGCGACGGCCTGTCGGCCTACCGGCAGGTGCCGATGGTGGTGGCGCTGCCGTCCACCGAGGCGCAGGTGGCGCAGATCCTCAGGACCTGCCACCGCCTGGAGGTGCCGGTGGTGCCGCGCGGCGCCGGCACCGGGCTCTCCGGCGGCGCCCTGCCCATGGGCGACGGCGTGCTGCTCTCCCTGGCCAAGTTCAACCGCATCCTCTCCATCGACCACGCTGCGCGCACCGCGCGCGTGCAGCCCGGGGTGCGCAACCTCGCCATCTCGGAGGCGGTGGCGCATCTGGGCCTGTACTACGCGCCCGACCCGTCCTCGCAGATCGCCTGCAGCATCGGCGGCAACGTGGCCGAGAATTCCGGCGGCGTGCATTGCCTGAAGTACGGGCTGACGGTCAACAACGTGCTGCGCGTGCGCGGCCTGACCATCGAGGGCGACGCGGTGGAATTCGGTTCCGAGGCGCTCGATGCGCCCGGCTACGACCTGCTGGCGGTGGTCGTGGGCAGCGAGGGCATGCTTGCCGTGACCACCGAGGTCACCGTCAAGCTGGTGCCGAAACCCGAGCGCGCGCAGGTGATCCTGGCGTCCTTCGACAGCGTCGAGAAGGCCGGCAATGCGGTGGCCGACGTGATCGCCGCCGGCATCATCCCGGCCGGGCTGGAAATGATGGACAAGCCCGCCACCGCGGCGGTCGAGCAATTCGTCCACGCCGGCTACGACCTCGCCGCCGAGGCCATCCTGCTGTGCGAGTCCGACGGCACGCCGGAGGAGGTCGAGGAGGAAATCGGCCGCATGAAGGCGGTGCTGTCGAACTCGGGCGCCACCACCCTCAAGGTCTCGCAGTCGGAGGCCGAGCGCCTCAAGGCCTGGGCCGGCCGCAAGGCGGCGTTCCCGGCGGTGGGCCGCATCTCGCCGGACTACTACTGCATGGACGGCACCATCCCGCGCAAGAGCCTGGGCGCGATCCTGCGCTTCATCGCCGAGATGGAGGCCAAGTACGGCCTGAAGTGCCCCAACGTGTTCCATGCCGGTGACGGCAACCTGCACCCGCTGATCCTGTTCGACGCCAACGACCCCGACCAGATGCACCGCACCGAGGCATTCGCCAACGAGGTGCTGCTCAAGTGCATCGAGCTCGGCGGCACGGTCACCGGCGAGCACGGCGTGGGCATCGAGAAGATCAACCAGATGTGCGTGCAGTTCGCGCCGGCCGAACTGGCCGCCTTCCGGGCGCTCAAGGGCGCGTTCGACCCCAAGGGCCTGCTGAACCCGGAGAAGAACATCCCCTCGCTGCATCGCTGCGCGGAGTATGGCGGCATGCATGTGTCCGGCGGCAACCTGCCGCACCCGGAACTGCCCAGGTTCTGATGCGCGCCCCGTTGATCTGCCTGGTGGCGGCCTGCCTGGGCGCCTGCGCCGCGCCCGCCCCCGCGCCCGGACCTGCGGCGGCCCCCCGGCTGACGCCGGAGGAAGTGCGCCAGACCTGCCTGGCGCGCATGTACACCGCGCGCTCGCGCGGCGCGGTGCACTGGCACATCTACGAGAATTGCCTCAAGGACCATTCATGACGCACGCGGTCGAGGCCTTGCAGGCGGCGGTGAAACAGGCGGCGCTCGAGCGCCC
>CANGUJ010000419.1 GCA_947456845.1 Burkholderiales bacterium
CACCATCATCGACGGCGACCTCGCCCGCGGCACCTATGCCGGGCGCGCCTGGCGCGGCCGGCCCGGCCCGGCCAGGGTGCAGCAGGGCGCGCCCGTGGACGCGGCGAAAATCCGCACCCGCTTCCCGCCGGAGCCCAACGGCTACCTGCATGTCGGCCATGCGAAGAGCATCTGCCTGAATTTCGGGCTGGCGCGCGACTATGGCGGCGTGTGCCACATGCGTTTCGACGACACCAATCCGGAGAAGGAAGACCAGGAATACGTCGATGCCATCCTGGAGGCCGTCTCCTGGCTGGGCTTTTCCTGGGAGGGTTTCGGGAACAGCCATCTCTATTTCGCGAGCGATTACTTCGACGTCATGTATGAGGCCGCCGAACGCCTGATCGATGGCGGGCATGCCTATGTGGATGAACAGAGCGCCGATGAAATGCGCGCCAATCGCGGCACCCTCACCGAACCCGGCAAGCCCAGCCCGTTCCGCGACAGGCCGGTCGCCGAGTCGCTGGCGCGCTTTCGCGAAATGCGCGAAGGCAGGCATGCCGAGGGCAGCATGGTGCTGCGCGCGAAGATCGACATGGCGTCGCCCAACATCAACCTGCGCGATCCGGCGATCTACCGCGTGCGCAAGGCCGCGCATCACCGCACCGGCGACAAATGGTGCGTCTACCCCATGTACACCTTCGCGCATCCCATCGAGGATGCGCTCGAGCGCATCACCCACTCGATCTGCACGCTGGAGTTCGAGGACCAGCGCCCCTTCTACGACTGGCTGCTGCTGCGCCTGGCCGAAGGCGGCCTGCTGCAGCAGCCCCTGCCGCATCAGCATGAGTTCGCGCGCCTGAACCTCACCTACGTGATCACCAGCAAGCGCAAGCTCAAGCAGCTGGTCGACGAGGCGCACGTGACCGCATGGGACGACCCGCGCATGCCCACCATCGCAGGCCTGCGCCGGCGCGGCTACACGCCCGAGTCGATTCGCCTTTTCTGCGAGCGCATCGGTGTGTCCAAGGCCGACTCCTGGATCGATTACTCGACCCTGGAGATCGCCCTGCGCGATGACCTTGATCCGAAGGCCGCGCGCGCCATGGCGGTGCTGGACCCGCTCAAGCTCAGGATCACCAATTGGGCCGATGTGTTCGGCGACGCCGCGCATGTGGAGACCTGCGTGGCGCCGGTTCATCCGCAGCAACCGGAGCGCGGCGAGCGCGCGTTCAGTCTTGCCAGCGAGATCTGGATCGAGCGCGACGACTTCGTCGAGTCGCCGCCCAAGGGCTACTTCCGCCTGTTTCCAGGCAACAAGGTACGCCTCAAGTACGGCTACATCATCGAATGCTCGGGCTGCGAGAAAGATGCCGGCGGCAACGTGACCACGGTGCTCGCCAGGCTGATCGCCGACACCAAGAGCGGAACCCCCGGCGCCGCGAGCGTCAAGGTCAAAGGCGTGATCACCTGGGTCGGCACGCGCGACGCGCTGGCCGCCGAGGTGCGCCTGTACGAGCGGCTCTTCAACGATCCGCAACCCGACGCCGGCGGCAAGGACTTCACGACCTCGCTCAACCCCGCCAGCCTCAGGGTCGTCCAGGCGTTCGTCGAACCATCGCTGGCCGCGGCGCGGGCGGAACAGCGCTTCCAGTTCGAGCGCCACGGCTATTTCGTGGCCGACCGGCGCGACCACGCCGCGGGCAGGGCGGTATTCAACCGGATCGCCGGCCTCAAGGACTCGTTTGCGAAATAGGGTCCTCAGTGCCCGGCCGAACCGAGCGCCCGCATCCTAGCGAGGTGTCGGGCGACGTCCTGGGCGGCAAGCTTGTCTACCTGCCCGATCAGCGTTTCGTTCACCGGCGCGATGCCGCACAGTCCCAGGATGTTGCGCTCCAGGGATTTCACGCTGTGGGCCCTGAAGTACCAGCGATAGACAAGCGCGGGCATTCCCATGGTCACGACCAGGCGGGCCGAGCGCCCCGCCAGCGCCTTCTCTCCCACCGGGCTGCCGGGCAGCGGCCGGACCGCGAAACCGGGCCGCAGCACCTGTTCGAAAAAGCCCTTGGTCAGCGCCGGCATGTCGCCCATCCAGAGCGGAAAGAAGAGCACCAGGTGATCGCACCAGCCGATATCGGCCTGGGCCGGCTGCAAGGTGGCCGGCAACAGGCCGCGTTCCCATGCCTCCCGGGTGCGCAGGATCGGAAAATCGATGCTCGCCACGTCGACGCGGCGCACCTGTCGGCCGCTCGCTACCGCGCCTTCGGCGTACGCGCCCTCCAGGGCGTGGCAGAGATGCGAGGCGAGCCTGTCCGGATGCCCCTGTATGAGCAGGATTCGCTTGCGTTCGCCCATCGCGGTCCTCCTGGAATCAGCTTCGGGCGCATGTTCTCACCGCGGCGCCGCTCGACGCTTGATCTGGCGCAAGCAGGTTCCCGTTCGAACCTCGCCGTCGCATTGGATCGGCTAGCATAGGCCCGATGAAAATCCAATTCCTGGGCGCGGCCCGCGAAGTCACCGGTTCGTGCTACCTGGTCGAGGACGGCGAACTGCGGTTCCTGGTCGATTGCGGCATGTTCCAGGGCGGGCGCGAAGCCCGCGCCAAGAACATGGGCGCCCTCCGTTTCGATCCGCGCAAACTCGCCTTCGTGCTGCTCACCCATGCGCATATCGACCATAGCGGGTTGATTCCGCGCTTGGTCGCGCTGGGTTTCCGCGGCCCGGTCTATTGCACGCGCGCCACCGCGGCCCTGCTCGAAATCATGCTGCCCGACAGCGCGCATGTCCAGGAAATCGAAGCCACCTGGCAGAACCGCCGCAAGCATGTTTCCGGGCGCTTCAGCCGGCAGGACTTGGCGCCGCTCTACACCGTCAACCAGGCGCTGGTGTCGCTGGAACAACTCCAGCCGTTCGACTACGAGAGCGCGTTCCAGCCGGCCGAAGGCGTGGAGGTCACCTTCCACGACGCGGGCCACATTCTCGGCTCGGCCATCGTGGCCATCGATCTGGCCACGGATGCGGGCAAGCGCCGTCTGGTGTTTTCCGGCGACCTCGGGCAGCCCGAGCGGCCCCTGATGAACGACCCGACGCCGGTCGCCTCGGCCGATGTGCTGTTGATCGAGTCCACCTACGGCAACCGTTTGCACCGGACCCTGAGCGATACCGAGGAAGAACTGGTGCGGGCGGTTACCGAAACCTTCGCGCGCGGCGGCAACGTGGTGATCCCCGCGTTCGCCGTCGGGCGCACGCAGGAAGTCATCCACGTGCTGGCGGACCTGGTGCGCCGCGGCCGCCTGCCCAACCTCACGGTGTTCGTCGATTCCCCGATGGCGACCGCGGCGTCGGCGGCTACGCGGCGCTTCAACAAGTTGCTCGATGCCCAGGCCAGGGAGGTGGCCGCGTGGATCGCCGGCCACGGGACGCAATTCAACCTGCGCTATACGGCGACCGTCCGCGAATCCATGGCCATCAACCAGCTCAAGGGCGGCGCGGTGATCGTCGCCGCCTCGGGCATGTGCAATGCCGGCCGCATCCTGCACCACCTCGCGCAGAACCTGCCCCGACGCGCGTCATCGATCCTGATCACCGGTTTCCAGGCCGAGGGCACGCTGGGCAGGCGCCTGGTGGACGGTGCCCGTGAAGTCGGTCTGCTGGGCGAGCGCGTGCCCGTCAAGGCGCGCATCTACACCATTGGCGGGCTGTCGGCCCACGCCGATCAGCAGGGCCTGATGCGCTGGCTCAAAGGCTTCACCAGGGCGCCCGGCCGCATCTTCGTCGTGCATGGGGAGCACGCCACGGCGCTGGATTTCGCGGCGCGCGTGTCGTCTTCGCTGGGCTGGTCGAACGTAGGCGTCCCCGTGCAGGGGGAAGTCCACGTCATCGACTAGGCGCGGGCAGGCCGCAGGGACTGCCCGTCTGCCGCCAACAAGAAGC
>CANGUJ010000420.1 GCA_947456845.1 Burkholderiales bacterium
CCTGGTGCGACCGAAGCCACGCGGCGCGCCGGCGGAACAGGTCCGGCACGACGCGGTTGGCATCCGCGATCGCCTGCCGCAGGTCGCCCGACAACAGTTCGCCGTTATCGACCAGCACGCGGCCGCGCACCATCGTGAGATCGACGTCGCCGCCGCGCACCGCATGCACCAGGTTGTGGTGCAGGTTGCCGTCCTGTCCGCCCAGGAGCGGGGTCATGCGCGGCGTGTCGGTGCGCACGGCGATCAGATCGGCGCTTTTCCCGGCTTCAAGCGAGCCGATGTCGCCGTCGAGCCCGAGCGCGCGGGCGCCGTGGATGGTCGCCATCCGGCAGACGGACCAGGCGTCCAGCGCGGCGGCATCGAGCCTGGTGAGCTTCGCCAGCAGGGAAGCCACCTTCATTTCCTCGAACATGTCGAGGTTGTTGTTTTCCTTTTCGCCGTCCGTGCCCAGGCCCACGCTGATGCCGGCAGCGAGCATGGCCTCGACCGGCGCCGCGCCGCTGGCGAGCTTCATGTTGCTCACCGGGTTGTGGGCCACGGCGATCCTGCGGCGCGCGAGGATGCCGATCTCCGCCTCTGACAGCCAGACGCAATGGGCGAGCAGCGTTCTGGGCGCATCGAGCAGGCCGAAGGATTCCAGCGCCTCGATCGGGCGCATGCCGTGGCGCCGCCGGGTCTCCTCGACGTCGAAGCGGCTTTCGTTGCTGTGGGTGTGGAACCCGGTGCCGTGCCGCCGGCTGATCTCGATGGCGCGCCGCCAGGCCGGCGGCGTGGCGTAGAACATGTGCTCCAGGCCCACCCATACCTGGATGCGCCCGTCGGCGCGGCCATGCCAGCGCTCGATCAGGGCTTCGTTGGCGTCGAGGGTCTCGAAATAGTCGTGGTCGGGATGCTCGGCCACGTAAGGAACCAGGACGGCGCGCATGCCCAGGTCGCTGGCCGCGCGCGCGCTGCCTTCCATGTGGCGCCACATGTCGACGATAGTGGTGGTGCCGGCCAGCAGGGACTCCGCGTAGCACAGGCGCGAGGCGATCTCGGCGTCCTCGGGATTGAGCACGCGGTGCATGGGGTCGATGTATTGCTGCAGCCAGTCCCACACGGGCAAGCCCTCGGCGGTGCCGCGCAGCACCCCCGAATGGGCGTGGGTATTGATGAGGCCGGGCATCAGGAGCCGGTTTTCCAGGCGCCGCACCGGCACGCCGGGATTGCGCGGCAGCAGGTCGGCCGCCGGTCCGAGCGCGGCGATGCGGCCATCGGCGCCGACCAGAAGCGCGGCGTCGCTCAGGACGGCGTTGTCCGCGTTCATCGTCAGCAGGTGGTCGGCGTGAAGAATCAGGGGTTCCATGGCGTGCTCCGCTGCGTCGAATCGACTCCCGGGGTCAAGCAAGAATCAGGCAAGAATCAGCCAAGCATCAGGCAGGCGGCCGGCAAGGGACATGCCGCCTGGCGCAACCTTCGCTACGGCCGGCCCTCAGGCCTTGTTCAGGCCCAGCGACCTGGCGATCACTTCCTTCATGATCTCGTTGGTGCCGCCATAGATGCGCTGCACCCGCGCGTCGATGTAGGCCCGGGCGATCGGATACTCCATCATGAAGCCGTAGCCGCCGTGCAGTTGCAGGCATTCGTCGATGATGCGGTTTTCCATGTCGGACGCCCACATCTTGGCCATGGCGGCGGTCGCGGCATCGAGCTTGTTTTCGAGCAGCAGTTCCATGCAGCGGTCGACGAAAACCCGGCCCACCTGGCACTGGGTGACCACCTCGGCCAGCTTGAAGCGGGTGTTCTGGAACGACGATACCGGGGTGCCGAAGGCCTTGCGGTTGTTGACATAGTCGACGGTCCACTTGATGGCCGCCTCGGTCTTGGCCATGGCGGCGATGGCGATCTGCATGCGTTCCCAGGGCAGCTCCTGCATCAGGTAGATGAAGCCGTTGTTCTCCTCGCCCAGGAGGTTTTCGGCCGGCACCTCGACGTTGTCGAAGAACAGCTCCGCCGTGTCCTGGCCCTTCAGGCCCATCTTTTTCAGTCGCCTGCCCTTGGTGAAGCCCGCCATGCCGGTGTCGACGATGAGAAGCGAGGTGCCCTTGGCGCCCTTCGACGGGTCGGTCTTGGCGACCACGATCACAAGGTCGGAATGCCAGCCGTTGGTGATGAAGGTTTTCGCGCCGTTGAGGATGTACTTGTCGCCCTTCTTCACCGCGCTGGTCTTGATGGACTGCAGGTCGGAACCGGCGCCCGGTTCGGTCATGGCGATGGCGCCGATCATCTCGCCGCTGGCCATCCTCGGCAGGTATTTGCGTTTCACCGCCTCGCTGCCGTAGCTCTTCAGGTAGGGCGCGACGATTTCCGAATGCAGGCCGAAACCCAGCGAGGAGCTGTTGATGAAGGCCTGTTCCTCCATCAGCACCATGCTGTAGAGCCGATCGGCGCCGGCCCCGCCGTATTGCTCCGGCATGCTCGCGCACAGGAAGCCGTTGGCGCCGGCCTTGTGCCATACCTCGCGGTCGACATAGCCCTGCTCCTGCCAGCGCTCCTCGTGCGGGGCGACCTCCTCGTTCATGAAGCGGCGCGCGGAATCGCGAAAGGCCTCGTGGTCGGGCGTGAAAAGGGTGCGTGGCAGCATGGCTTGTCCGGTGGTTGTGGATGGCGCGGCCGCCGGCGGACGCGCTGCCCGACAGTGTGCCGCAAAACCGCTTGCGGGCCGACTCGGGTTTATGCGCCGGCGGACAGGTCGACGGCGCGCGCGAGCAGGCTTGGGTCGCGGCGCATCTTGAATTTCTCGACCCGGTGCGTCGGGGTGTGCGGCAGCGCGTCGACGAAGGTGACATAGCGCGGCACCTTGATCGGCGCCAGGCGGGCGCGGCACCAGTCGGCGATCTCCGGCGCACTGACCGACTGGCCTTCGCGCAGCACCACGGCGACGAGAATGTCGTCCTCGCCCAGGTCGGCCGGCACCGGAACGGCGGCGGCCTCCAGCACCGCCGGGTGGTTGCCGATTACCCGGTCGAGTTCCGCGCCGGAGATGTTCTCGCCGCGCTTTCTGATGATGTCCTTCTTGCGGGCGACGAACCAGTAGTAGCCGTCGGCATCCGCCCAGGCCAGGTCGCCGGTCATGAACCAGCCGTCGCGGAACGCGGCCCTGGTCTGCTCGGGATCGTTGAAGTACCCCTGCATTACGGTCGGTGTCTTCACTGCGAGTTCGCCGACGGTGCCGACCGGCACGGTGTTGCCATCGTCATCGACCACCTTCAGTTCGGTGAGCCGGATCGCGGGGTCGGGGTGCAGGCTGGGCTTGCCCATGGCGCGCACGCGGCGCTCGCCCGCGAACGGATTGTTGACCGCGCCGGGAATCTCCGACATGCCGAAGCCTTCGATCACGTGCGGCATGTTGAATTCGTCGCGGAACACACGGTAGGTTTCGTCGTCGAAGGGCGCGCCGAACATCTTGCGCAGCCTGTGGCCCGGGCGATATTCGCTGCGCGGCCGGCGCATCAGGATGCCCGCGGCCGCGGCGATGGTGTTGACCTCGGTGGCGCCGGTGGCGAGCGCGACGTCCCAGAAGCGCGTGGCCGAGAAGCGCGGCTCGAGGATCAGCGTGGCGCCGGCGGCGAGCGCGCCGCACAGCGAGTAGAAGATGGCGTTGATGTGGAACATCGGCAGCACGCACATCAGCCGCTCGTCCGGCTGCAGGTGCATGCGCTCGACGAAGCCCTCGGCGGCCAGTACCACGCTCTTCTGCGCATGCATCACCCCCTTGGGAAAGCCGGTGGTTCCCGAGGTGTAGACCAGGATGCAGGTGGCATCGGGCCGGGCGGCCGGCAGTACCGCCGCCCCGGGCAGGTCGTGCAGCACCGGCACGCCGCGCGCGGCCGGGATGTCGGCCCCGGCCGGCCGGCTGAGC
>CANGUJ010000421.1 GCA_947456845.1 Burkholderiales bacterium
GGACTGGGTATTCGCACCGTCGCCGTTTATTCGGATGCGGACGCGAATGCAAAGCATGTCACCGAATGCGACGAGGCCTATCGCCTGGGGCCCGCGCCGGCGCGCGAGTCCTACCTGCGCGGCGACCTGATCATCGAGATCGCCCGGCGCTGCGGCGCCGAGGCCATCCATCCCGGTTACGGTTTCCTGTCGGAGAACGAGGAATTCGCCGAGGCATGCGCCACTGCCGGCGTGGTCTTCATCGGTCCGCCGCCGGCGGCCATCCGCGCCATGGGCCTGAAGGCCGAGTCCAAGCGGCTGATGGAAAAGGCCGGGGTGCCGCTCACGCCCGGATACCACGGCGGCGACCAGGCCCCGGCCCGGCTGCAAAAGGAGGCCGACAAGATCGGCTATCCGGTGCTGATCAAGGCCTCCGCCGGCGGCGGCGGCAAGGGCATGCGCGTGGTGGAACAAGCGTCCGATTTCGCCGCCGCCCTGGCCTCCTGCAAGCGCGAGGCCACGGCGTCTTTCGGCGACGACGCGGTGCTGATCGAAAAGTACCTGACCCGCCCGCGGCACATCGAGATCCAGGTCTTCGCCGACAGCCATGGCCACTGCGTCTACCTGTTCGAGCGCGACTGCTCGGTGCAGCGGCGCCACCAGAAGGTCCTCGAGGAGGCCCCCGCGCCCGGCATGAGCGAGGAACGCCGCGCGGCCATGGGCAAGGCGGCGGTCGATGCCGCCATGGCGGTCGGCTATGTCGGCGCCGGCACCGTGGAGTTCATTGCCAACCAGGACGGCAGCTTCTTCTTCATGGAGATGAACACCCGCCTGCAGGTCGAGCACCCGGTGACCGAGGAAATCACCGGGCTCGACCTGGTGGAGTGGCAACTGCGGGTGGCTGCCGGCGAACCCCTGCCCCTTACGCAGGATGAACTGCAGATCTCCGGCCATGCCATCGAGGCGCGCATCTACGCGGAGAACCCGGCAAAGAATTTCCTGCCGTCGATCGGCACCATCACGCACATGCGCATGCCGGTGGACGACAACCACGGGGCGGTACGCATCGATTCAGGCGTGCGCGAGGGCGACGCCATCAGCCCCTACTACGACCCGATGATCGCCAAGCTGATCGTCTGGGGCGAAGACCGGGACGCCGCCCTGCGCGGCATGGCGCAGGCGCTGCGTGAATGCGAGATCGCCGGCCTGTCCACCAATGTGGACTTCCTCGGCCGGGTTGTCGCCTCGCGTGCGTTTTCCAGCGGCGACCTCGATACCGGACTGATCGAGCGCAACCGCGCAGATCTGCTGCCGACCGACATCCCGGTGCCGGCGCACGCGCTGGCCGCCGCGGTGTTCATGGAGCACATGGCGCCGGCGGGCGGCGCCGGACCCTGGGACGCGCGCGACGGATGGCGCATGAACTTAGTCCCCGGGCGCATGTTGACATTCAAGGCCGGCGAGGTCTTTCATGATGTGCGGCTTGCCTATACCCGTCCTCACCCGCAGATCAGTGTAGGCGGCCTCTCGGGCACGGTGGCCGGCCAAGTCAAGGGGCGCCGCGTGTCCTTCGCGTGGGGCGAAGCGCAGGTGGAGGCGACGGTCGTCGCCGAGGGCATCAGGCGCACGGTGTTCGTCGACGGGGTTCGCCATGACATGGAACGCCATGATCCGCTGCTGGCCGCCGGCGATGCCGACGACGATGCAGCCGGCGGCCACTTGACCGCGCCGATGTCCGGCAAGGTCCTCGCTCTGCTCGCCGATCCTGGCGCCAGGGTGGAAAAGGGGGCGCCGCTGATGGTCATGGAGGCCATGAAGATGGAGCACACCATCGCCGCGCCCGCCGCCGGCATGGTCAAGGCCTTCCGCTTCGCCGCCGGCGATCAGGTGTCCGAGGGCGCGCAACTGGTCGACTTCGAAGCCGCGTCCTGATGAGCGCCGTGGCCGAGGTTCTGTTCTACGCCGAGGAGCCCGATCCGCAGCCGTGGATCGCGGCCCTGCGCGCCGCATTGCCGGAGGCCCGGGTGCATGACTGGGCGGCCGGCGGGGCGCCGGTGTGCGACTACGCGGTGTGCTGGAAGCCGCCGGCCGCGTTTTTCGTCGGACAACCCAAGCTCAAGGCCATCCTCAACATCGGCGCCGGGGCCGACGCCGTGCTGGACGATGCCAACCTGCCGACCCATGTGCCGGTGGTGCGCCTGGACGACGCCGGGATGGCCGGGCAGATGCAGGAATACGTTGCATGGTGTGCGCTTACTTACATGCGAAACATGGATGAGTATGCGCGTCTGCAACGAGCGGCGCAGTGGCTGCGGCTGCCGCCGCGTGCGCGCGGCGACTATTCGGTGGGCATCATGGGGCTGGGCGTTCTGGGACGCGCGGTGGCCGATTACCTGCGCCGGATGGGCTTTCCGGTACGCGGTTGGAGCGCCTCGCCGAAGTTCCTGGCCGGGATCGACTGCTTTGCCGGCGCCGCCGGGCTCGCCTCCTTCCTGGCGGGCACCCGCATGCTGGTGTGCCTGCTGCCGCTGACGCCCGCCACCCGCGGCATCCTGTGCCGCGCGACCCTCGCGCAATTGCCGCGCGGCGCCGCGCTGGTGAACATCGCGCGCGGCGCGCACATGGTCGAGTCGGATGTCCTGGAACTGCTGGATGATGGCCATCTGGCGGGCGCTGCGCTCGACGTGTTCGCACCCGAACCCCTGGCGGCGGATTCGCCGCTGTGGCGCCACCCCAGGGTGGTGGTCACCCCGCATGTCTCGGCCATGACCCTGGTGGGCGAATCCATGGCGCAGATCGCTGAGAAGATCCGCGCCCTTGAACGCGGCGACGCGGTGGCTGGCGTGATCGACCGCGCGCGCGGCTATTGAATGGGGATGCCATGAATTTGCCTGCGAGCGTGCGCATTGTCGATGTCGGCCCGCGCGACGGACTGCAGAACGAGCCCCTGGTGGCGGGCGGTCCGGTGCCCACGGCGGTCAAGATCGAACTCATCGAACGGCTGGCCGCTGCCGGCTTGCCGGCGGTCGAGGCGACCGCCTTCGTGTCGCCGCGCTGGGTGCCGCAGATGGCCGATCAGGCCGAGGTGCTGGCCGGCATACGGCGCCGTCCCGGCACCCGGTACCCGGTACTTACCCCCAACCTCAAGGGTTTCGAGGCCGCGCTGGCGGCCGGCGCGGACGAGGTAGCGATTTTCGGCGCGGCCTCCGAATCGTTTTCGATGAAGAACATCAACTGCGGCATCGCCGAATCCATCGAGCGTTTCCGGCCGGTGGCCGAGGCGGCCGCGCGCGCCGGCGTGCGGGTGCGCGGCTATGTCTCGTGCGTGGTGGGCTGCCCGTACGAAGGCGCGATCGCGCCCGCGGCGGTAGCCGAGGTGGCGCGGCGCCTGCTCGACCTGGGCTGCTACGAAGTGTCGCTGGGCGACACCGTCGGGGTGGGCACGCCGGGCCGCATCCGCGCCATGCTCGACGCGGTGGCCGCGCGCATTCCGGTCGCGCAACTGGCCGGGCACTATCACGACACCTGGGGCATGGCGGCGGCCAACATTTACGCGTCCCTGGAGGCGGGTGTGGCCACCTTCGACAGTTCGGTCGCCGGCCTGGGCGGCTGCCCGTATGCCAAGGGCGCATCCGGCAATGTCGCCACCGAGGACGTCTTGTACCTGCTGCATGGCCTGGGCATCGAAACCGGCGTCGATATCGAGGCCGTGGCCGCGGCCGGACGCTTCATCTGCGGCGTGCTGGGCAAGGTGCCTGCCACCCGCGCCGGGCTGGCGCTGGCGGCGCAGCGAGGGCAGGCCGCGTGAACGCCCCCGAAAGATTTCCGCCCGGCACCCCGGTGCCGTCGCCGTGCGTCGGCGTCTGCCGTCTTGACGAGGCCGGCGCCTGCTGCATCGGCTGCGGGCGCA
>CANGUJ010000422.1 GCA_947456845.1 Burkholderiales bacterium
CAGGCGCAGCCATGTGAGATGGGCAAGGGTACTGTTGACGATGGCGTCGGCGCAGGTGTTGAACAGGCGCAGGTCGACATCGCCCAGGAGGGCCTGCAGCCCCAGGCAGCGCTGCGGATGGCGCAGCGCGACGTGCAGCACCGCATGGGCGATCAGGCCGGCCTGCAGCGGCAGGTCGATGGCGGCGAAAGCCGCGTTGTAGAAGAGGGTGTTGCCGTCGGTGCTCACCGGCGCGGCGGCCGTATCGCTCGGGTGAAGGTCGTGATGCCGTGCCCACAAGGCCAGGCCGCCGGTGGCCGGCGCGAACTCCACCATGCGCTCCACCGCGCGGGTGCCGCGATGCTCGAGCAGGGGATGGCCGCTAGCCACGGCCTGCGTCCGCGCTGCGGCGCGCGGCGTAGCGCAGATAGGCCGGGCTGTCCATGACCACGGCCTCGAGGCCGCGCTCGAGCGCTTTTTGCATGAGCAGTTCCATGGTCAGGGTCTGCGCCTCGCGGGCCGGCAGTGGCACATCGCCGCGCGCCTCCGGCAGCTGCTCGGCAACCTCCAGCGCGCGCGCCAGGCGGGCGGCGTCATCGCTGGCCGAAACCAGCCCGTAGACCACGCCATAGAGGCCGTCCAGATTGCGCGGCAGGAGCGCGGCCGTGTCGGGACCGGGCCTGGCCGCCAGGAGCCGCACGACATCCGCGCCGGCCTGGATTTCGCGCAGTACGCCGAAGAACTCCGCCGCGTTGGCCGCGCCGATGCGGCCCTGCACGAACACCCGCCTGGCTGCATCCGAGAGGCCGGAGCGCAGCACGTTGGAGACGTCTTCCCAGCCGCGCGGGCTGGCACCGACCAGGTGGTCTCCCGCGAGCTGCGCCTGGGTGTCATCGAGCCTGTCCGGGCGTACCCGCAGGTACGCCATGATCTCCGGCGCGAAATCCCGGGCCAGGGCATGCTCGAGGAAGGCGTCGATGGCGGCCTGCACATGGAAATGGAACATGCGGTCGGCCAGTGCCGTGCCCATGTCGTGGCTGACCGCGCCATGGAAACTGGCGTTGCCTGCGGCGACGATCTGCCAGCCGTCCGGCAACCGGTAGTTGCCGACCCGTCGGTCGAGGATCAGCGAGTACGCCGAGATCTGCAGGCGCTGGTCGGCAGCGGTCAGCTCGTCCAGGAAGAGGATGCCCGCCGGTTGGTCCGCGGTGGGCAGGAACTCGGGCGGAAACCATACGGTCTTGCCCTGCGTGTCATCGGCATAGATGGCGCCGCGGATGTCCACCGGCTCGATGGTGGTCAGCCGCAGGTCCACCAGCGGCACCCCGAAGTGCTCGGCCACCTGGCGCACGATCGACGACTTGCCCACCCCGCGCGTGCCCCACAGCATCGAGGCGCGCCGGCGCAGCACGGGGTCGGCGAACTGCTCGATCAGGGCCGCCTTGACGGTCGCGATCGAGACCGGCGGGATGTTCATCGGATTGCCGTGCATGGGAGCGCTTTCTCAATGGCCGCGGCCGGCAAGGCGTCGCCGCACGTGGCGGCGATGTTCCAGCCGGGCGCGGTTGACGCGCGCGGCATGGGGGGGATCTCGATGCGCGGCACTTCGCGCATGCCGAAGATGACGATCATCAGCAGCGGCGGGGAATTGAAAATCAGCATGCGCACCACTGAATCCTGCGCAAGGTCGAGGGACGGGATGGCCACCCCGCCGGCGATCAGCGCGATGATGGCGAGCAAGGGGAGGCCGCGCCGTGCGAACACGCCCCAGCGCGCCAGCCTGTGCCGGCGATGAAACCCGGCGGGGGCTTCGGTGAGGGTCGCCGCCAGATGCAGTACCGCCGCATCGAGCCTGGCTTCGGCATCGCGGCTGCGCATCTCGCCGTCGCCGCGCAACCTCAGGGTGGCGCGCCACAGGCTGCCGGTGCGAATCAGGCGCGACCATCTCCAGCCGAGCACGGCGAGCAGGTCTTCGGGCAGGTCGCTGGTGTCGGTGGCGGCGGACAGTTCAAGCTCCGCGGGCATGCCGCGCACGGCCGGCATTTTCACCGCCAGCCTGAGGGCGCCGATCGCCGCGACTGCGCGCGTGAGCGACAGGCACGGCCGGTCGACCTCGCCTTCCAGCCGATGCTCGCGGGCGAGGACTGCGCCCTGCACGGCGCGCAACTGCGATTCCGGCCCGATGCCATGGAACTGCGCCAGCATCGTCCCAGCGTCCGTGCCCTCGGCCGTGAGAATGGCCGCCAGGCCATCCGGGCAGGAGAGCATGCGCGTCATGCGAAAGCGGCCCGCAGCCGGGTTGTCGAGTCGCAGCGTCTCGGTCAGGGCCGGCAAACCGGCGCTGGCCGGATGCAGGACCGGCTTGAAGCACAGCGATCGCGCCATGCGGTCGCTGGCGCCCAGGTCGAGATGCCGTCCGCGGCGCGTGAACGGCTCGACCAGGCGGATGATCTCGTGGTGGGTCAGGGGAGGCAACGACATGCCGGGGCGCGGTGGGCGGCGGGGCGGTGCCGCCTTCAGGTGCGGGGAGGGCGCATCCGGCCTGAGCCGGTAAGGCGCATCCGGCCTGAGCCGGTAAGGCGCATCCGGCCCGAGCCGGTAAGGCGCACGGACATGGACGCGGAGCATCGCTGTGAAGGCATGGGATCGGAATACTGTTCTAAACTTCGCGTTCACTTTAACCGATTCGCCGCCGCAATCCGGCTTCCCCATCGCATGGAACAAGGTCAGGCCGATGTGCGCATGCCGATCGCCATCATCGGCCTCGGCGGGATCGGGCGGGCGCATCTGCTGCATGCCCTGGCGAGCGCGCATGTGCGTCCGGTAGCGGTTGCCGATCCCGCGCCCGCGGCACAGGTCTTCGCGCGCACCCACGGCGTGCCCTGGTTCGCCGACCATCGCGAACTGCTTGACCGGACGCGGGCGCAGGCCGCGATCGTCGCCACGCCCAACGGCGCTCATGTGGGCGTCGGCCTGGACTGCATCGCGCGCGGCCTCGTCGTGCTGGTGGAAAAGCCGATCGCCGACACGGTGGCGGAGGCGCGCCGGCTGTGCGACGCGGCGGCGGCGGCCAACCTGCCGGTGCTGGTCGGGCATCAGCGCCGGCACAGCCCGTATGTGCGGCGGGCCCGGCAGCTCATCGATGACGGCGTCATCGGGCGCCCGGTGTCCATCGTCGCCATGGCGACCTGGCTCAAGCCGGACCCCTATTTCGAGACCGAATGGCGGCGTTCGCCCGGCGGCGGCCCGGTGCTCATCAACCTGATCCACGACATCGACATGCTGCGGCATCTGGTGGGGGACGTGGCTTCGGTCCAGGCGAGCACCTCCAGCGCCATCCGCGGGTTCGCGGTGGAAGACACGGCCGCGGTGATCCTGCGCTTTGCCAACGGGGCTCTCGGCACCGTGGCGGGCAGCGACGCGGCGGTGGCCCCCTGGAACTACGACCTGGCCGCCGGCGAGGCGGCGCATTATCCCCAACAGCATGTCGATGCCATGTTCATCTCCGGCACCGAAGGTTCGATGACCCTGCCGCGCCTGTCGGTGTGGCGCTATCGCGGCGCGCGCGGCTGGCATGAACCGCTCAGCGAGGAGCGCACCGCCGTGCACCGGTACGACCCTTACCTCGAACAGCTGCGGCATCTGAGGGCGGTGGTCGAGGGCGCCGAGGCGCCCTTGTGCAGCGGCATCGACGGCCTGCGCACGCTGGCGGCGACGCGCGCGGTGCTGGACGCCGCGGACAGCGGCCGGCCCGTCGTTCCGGGGGCCTGAATGTCCGGCGCCATGCGATGCGCCCTCGCCCCACCTGAAGCGGCGGGCCGAAAGCGATGTGGTGTGCGGCCTTGCGCCGGCGACATCAAGCGCGCCGGTTCCGCGTCGCTCTTGCCCAGCCG
>CANGUJ010000423.1 GCA_947456845.1 Burkholderiales bacterium
ATAGACTGGCTCATCCCGCATCAAGCCAACCTGCGCATACTCGCGGCGACCGCCCGCAAACTCGGGCTCGATGCCGGGCGCGTCGTGGCGACCGTGGATCATCATGGCAATACCTCGGCCGCCTCGATTCCGCTGGCACTCGATGAGTACGTGCGTGCAGGGCGCATCGGCGCGGGACAGAAGGTGTTGTTGTCCGCCGTCGGTGGCGGATTTACCTGGGGTGCCATCCTGCTGGAGATGTGATGAAGATCGCGATCGTTTTTCCCGGGCAAGGCTCGCAGCGGCAGGGCATGCTGCAGGGGTTTGCCGAATCAACCGCCGTGCGCGAGGCGATGGCGGAAGCCTCGTCTGCCCTCGGCCAGGACTTGTGGCAACTGATTGAATCCGGGCCGCCGGAACAACTCAACGCCACGGTCAACACGCAACCGGTCATGCTGTCGTCCGCCTACGCCATGTACCGGGCGTGGATGGCCGAAGGCGGGCCGTCGCCTGAAATCATGGCCGGGCATTCGCTTGGCGAGTACACCGCGCTGGTCGCCGCCGGGGCACTCGCTTTCGCCGACGCCGTCCCGCTGGTGCGCTTTCGCGCGCAAGCCATGCAGGAGGCAGTGCCGATGGGCACCGGCGCGATGGCGGTCATCCTGGGCCTCGATGCCGCGGCGGTGCAGGCAGCCTGCGACGAGGCCGCGCAGGGCGAAGTCGTCGAGCCGGTCAACTTCAATGACCAGGCGCAGATCGTGATTGCCGGGCTGAAGGGCGCGGTCGAGAGGGCTTGCGCGGCCGCGAAGGCGCGCGGCGCGAAGCGCGCGCTGCCATTGCCGGTTTCGGCGCCGTTTCATTCCTCGCTACTCAAGCCGGCTGCCGAGCGATTGCGTGAACGGCTCGCCGGGACCGAAATCAGGCAGCCCGCCATTCCCGTGATCCATAATTTCGACGTGTCCGTGCATCCCGACCCCGCCGCGATCCGCGAGGCGCTTGCGCAGCAGGCAGCCAACCCGGTGCGCTGGGTGGAAACGGTGCAGGCGATGTCGGCCATGGGCGTTTCGCATGTGGTGGAAGTCGGCCCGGGGAAGGTGCTGCAGGGGTTGGTCAAGCGCATCGCCCCCGAGGTCTCTGCGCTGGCGGTGACCGATGCGGAATCACTCAAGGCAACACTGGAGGCATTGTCATGAAGCTTGCCGGCCAAGTCGCGCTCGTCACGGGCGCATCGCGCGGCATCGGCCGCGCCATCGCGCTGCGGCTGGCGGCCGACGGCGCGACCGTCGTTGGAACCGCCACGACCGAGGCGGGATCCTCCGGCATTGCCGAGGCGCTCAAGGCAGCGGGTGCCCAGGGCGGCGGGCGCGTCATCGATGTGACCCGGCGCGAACTCGTCGAGCCGCTGCTCGATTCGATCAAGAAGGAGTTTGGTGCGGTTTCGATCCTGGTCAACAACGCCGGCATCACCCGCGACCAGCTGGCAATGCGCATGAAGGACGAGGACTGGAGCGCGGTGATCCAGACCAACCTGGACGCGGTGTTCCGCATGAGCCGGGCGGTTCTGCGCGACATGATGAAGGCGAAGGCGGGCCGCATCATCAGCATCACCTCGGTCGTCGGGCATGCGGGCAACCCGGGCCAAACCAACTACGCCGCGGCCAAGGCCGGGGTTGCAGGCATGACCCGCGCACTCGCGCGCGAGATCGGCAGCCGCAACATCACCGTCAACTGTGTCGCCCCGGGATTCATCGAGACCGACATGACGGGCGCGCTGTCGGAAGCGCAGGCGGGCGCATTGCTGGCACAGATTCCGCTCGGCCGGCTAGGTTCGGTCGCGGATGTCGCGGGTGCGGTTGCGTTCCTGGCGGGTCCGGAGGCGGCCTACGTCACCGGCAGTACGCTGCATGTCAACGGCGGGATGTACCTCTAGCCGACCGCGCACCGCGGCGCGCGTTGTTGGGCTCGGTTGGTCAAGGCAAAGCTGCTAGAATTCGCGCCGCTTTCATTTCACCATATACGGTAAGGAGTTTTCTGAGCATGGACAACATCGAACAGCGGGTCAAGAAGATCGTCGCCGAGCAATTGGGCGTCAACGAGGCGGAAATCAAGAACGAGTCCTCTTTTGTCGACGACCTAGGCGCCGATTCGCTCGATACCGTCGAGTTGGTGATGGCGCTCGAAGATGAGTTCGAGACCGAGATTCCCGACGAGGAAGCCGAGAAGATCACCACTGTCCAGCAAGCTATCGATTACGTTACCGCGAACAAGAAGGCCTGAACCAGGCGCGATCTGAAAGGGCAACGTCCGTGGGGTTTGCAAAGGCCAAACGCAGGGTGGTGGTTACCGGTTTGGGCATCGTCTGCCCGGTTGGAAACAACGTCAAGGATGCGTGGGACAACCTGCTGGCCGGGAAATCCGGCATCACCCGCATCAGCCGCTTTGATCCCCAGGACGAGAAACTCGGGATCGCCTGCCATATCGCCGGCGAGGTCAAAGGGTTCTCCGTCGAGGACTACATGGCTGCGAAGGAAGCGCGGCATATGGATGTCTTTATCCACTACGGTATAGCCGCCGGCGCCCAGGCATTCCGTGATTCCGGGATCGTCGTGACCGAAGCCAACAGCGAGATGATCGGCGTCAATGTCGGCTCGGGCATCGGCGGGCTTCCCATGATCGAGGAGATGCACTCCACCATGCTGCAGCGCGGTCCGCGCCGCATCTCTCCCTTCTTCATTCCCGCGTCCATCATCAACCTGACATCGGGGCACCTGTCCATCATGTTCGGGCTCAAGGGGCCCAACCTTGCCTGTGTAAGCGCCTGCGCGACGGGTAACCATTGCATCGGCGAGTCGGCGCGTCTGATCGAGTACGGCGACGCCGACATCATGATCGCAGGCGGATCGGAATCCACCATCACGCAACTGGCGATAGGCGGGTTTGCCGCGGCGCGCGCGCTGTCGCTGCGGAACGATGATCCGACCACGGCCAGCCGCCCGTGGGACCGTGATCGCGATGGTTTCGTGCTCGGCGAGGGCGCCGGTGCGCTGGTGCTCGAGGAGTACGAGCATGCGCGCGCCCGGGGCGCACACATCTATTGCGAGCTGGCGGGCTATGGGCTCACCGGCGACGCGCACCACATCACGTCGCCCGACCAGAGCGGCCCGCGCCGCTCCATGGTCAACGCCATGCGCAATGCCGGCATCAACGCGGACCAGGTCGACTATGTCAATGCCCATGGCACGTCCACGCCGCTCGGCGACAAGAACGAGACGGAAGCGGTGAAGGCCGCCTTTGGCGACCATGCACGAAAGCTGGTGGTCAATTCCACCAAGTCCATGACCGGGCACCTGCTCGGGGCCGCCGGCGGCGTCGAATCAGTGTTCTCCGTGCTTGCGGTGGCTAACCAGGTGTCGCCGCCGACGATCAACATATTCAATCAGGATCCCGAGTGCGATCTTGATTATTGCGCCAATACCGCCCGCGACCTGCAGATTCGTGCTGCGGTTTCCAATTCCTTCGGGTTCGGCGGTACCAATAGCACCTTGGTATTCACGCGCGTTTGATGCCGCAGGAATTGCCCCGCTGGGCCGGGGCGATCTCGCTTGGCAGCCCGGATTCGCTGCCGGTCTGGCGGGGATTGGCCCTCCTGTCGCCCGCGACGGTGACCGGTTGGCTCCTATACACCGGACCAGCATGGCTGGCCGCCGCGGCGCTCCTTGCTGGTGCATGTGCGTTGCATCTTGGCCGTAGGATTCGCGACACAGCCGGCCTGGGGATGTTTTTCCTGCACGTTGATGGCACCTGGAGCGTGCGTCGGGGCTCGGATGAAGTGGTTTTCAAGCCGCTTGCCGTCAGGGCTTGGCCCGGCGCAGTTCTGGTCGA
>CANGUJ010000424.1 GCA_947456845.1 Burkholderiales bacterium
CTACGGGTTGGCGGCGGCCGAAGCACCGGCGCTGCCGGGCGACACCGCCCGCCTGCTGGCGAGCGCGCCGCGCGCGACGCCCGAAGGCCTGGCCTTCGAACTCGCTGGCGACTGGCAGGGCGTCACCGTGGCGGCCCCGGTATGGGGCATGTTCAACATCTATAACCTGCTCGCGGTCGTCGGCACCCTGCTGGCCGCCGGAGCGCCGCCCGGGACCGCAGCGGCGGCCGCCGGCGGGATTTCCCCGGTGCCGGGGCGCATGAATGCGCTCGGCGGCACGGCCGGGCCGCTGGTGGTGATCGACTATGCGCACACGCCGGATGCGCTGGAAAAGGTGATGCAGGCGCTGCGCCCGGTCGCGCAACAGCGGGGCGGCCGGCTTGTGGTGGTGTTCGGATGCGGCGGCGACCGCGACCCCGGCAAGCGCCCGGCCATGGGTGAGGCAGCCACGCGCGGCGCCGATGTCGTCTACCTGACCAGCGACAATCCGCGTGGCGAGGATGCGCAGATCATCATCGCCCAGATCGCCCGGGCCGCCCCCGGCGCGCGCGTCATCGTCGACCGCGCGGCCGCGATCGCCGCGGCGGTCGATGCCGCCGCCGCGGCGGATGTCGTGCTCCTGGCCGGCAAGGGCCATGAGGCCTACCAGGAAATCGCCGGCAGGCGGCTGCCATTTTCCGACCATGATGTTGCCTCCCGGGCACTGGAGAATCGCCGCTCCGCCATGCCAGGAGACCGCTCATGATGACGCTTGCCCAGGCCGCTCGGATGCTGGACGCGGTCGCCCCGGGCGAAGATGCCGATGTGCTGCGCGTGACGACCGACAGCCGTTCCGTCACCCGGGGCGACCTGTTCTTCGCCGTCGCCGGCGAGCGTTTCGACGGACACGATTTCGTTCGGGCGGCTATCGACGCCGGTGCCGCCGGCGCGGTTGTCGCGCGCGACCTGGGCCTGGCCCGCCAGATCCTGGTGGCCGACACCCGGCCGGCGCTGGGTCGGTTGGCGCGCGCCTGGCGGGCGCGCTTTGCCCTGCCGCTGATCGCGGTCACCGGCAGCAACGGCAAGACGACCGTCACGCAGATGCTGCGTTCCATCCTGCAGGCACATGCCGGCGCCGGCGCCTTCTCCACCGAGGGCAATTACAACAACGATATCGGGCTGCCGCTGACCCTGCTGCGCCTGCGCGCGCATCACAGCATCGGCGTGGTGGAACTGGGCATGAATCATGCCGGCGAGATTGCGTATCTCGCCGGCATCGCCGCGCCCACCGTGGCATTGGTCAACAACGCGCAACGCGAGCACCAGGAATTCATGAAGTCGGTGGCCGACGTCGCTGCCGAAAACGGGTCCGTGTTCGCCCATCTCGCCGCCGGCGGCGTGGCCGTGATCAATGCCGACGACCCGTTTGCCGGCTACTGGCGCACGCTGGTACGAGACCGCGAGGTGGTCGATTTCGGCCTGGCCAGGTCGGCGGACGTGACCGCGAAATACGAACTCGCCCTCTACGGCAGCCATCTCGAGTTGATGACGCCGGCCGGCAACGCCGAGGTGCCGTTGCGGATCGCTGGCCGCCACAACGTCGCCAATGCGTGCGCGGCCGCGGCCTGCGCCTGCGCCGCCGGCGTGCCCCTCGCGGCGGTGGCGGCTGGGCTGGCGGCTTTCACGCCGTATGCCGGGCGGATGCAGAAAAAGGTGGCCAGGAGCGGTGCGGTGGTCATCGATGACAGCTACAACGCCAATCCGGATTCCGTGCGGGCGGCCGTGGATGTGCTTGCCGCTGTCGAAGGCACGCGCGTGCTGGTGCTGGGCAGGATGGGGGAAGTCGGTGACAAGGGGCCTGAGTTCCATGAGGAAGTCGGCAGCTATGCCCGCGAGCGCGGCATCACCTGCCTGCTGGCGCTGGGTGAGGAAACCGCGCCCGCGGTGGCGGGATTCGGCAGCGGCGCCCGGCGTTTCGAGAGCATCGAGTCCATCAATGCGGCCGCGGCGGAATGGGCGCGTCCCGGAACGACCCTGCTTGTCAAGGGATCGCGGTCGGCGCGGATGGAGCGCGTGGTCGCCAGCCTTACCGGCGAAACCGCGGCGGGGGCGCACTGATGCCGCGCGCACGCTCCGAGACAAAATGCCCGTCGCAGGCGATGGCCGACGAGGGGGGGCGCATGTTGCCCGGGCCCGCCGCGAAGACATGCCTGCCCCAGGCAAGGTTCAGGGAGGCCTGTCGCCATGTTGCTTGAACTCGCCATGAAGAAACGCTCGCCTCAAGCAGGAAAGTGCTGACGCCATGTTGCTTGAACTCGCTCAGTGGCTGGCCAAGGACATCCGCGCCTTCAACGTCTTCTCCTACATCACCCTGCGCGCGGTGCTCGCCACCTTGACCGCTTTGGCCATCGCGCTCATCGCCGGGCCGGCGGTGATCCGCAAGCTGACCGCCTACAAGATCGGCCAGTCGGTGCGCGAGGATGGTCCGCAGACCCACCTGATCAAGGCCGGCACGCCCACCATGGGCGGCGCGCTGCTCCTCATCGCCATCGGCGTGGCAACCCTGCTCTGGGCCGACCTCACCAACCGCTTTGTCTGGATCGTCCTGGTGGTGACGCTGGGCTTCGGCGCCATCGGCTGGGTCGATGACTGGCGCAAGGTGGTGCATCGCAATCCGAAGGGACTGTCGGCGCGCGAGAAGTATTTCTGGCAGAGCGTGGTGGGAATCGTCGCGGCGGTGTATCTGGCCTTTGCCGTCTCGGCGCCGAACGCCGATCAGCTCGTTTCGCTTGTGATGCAGTGGGTGGCCAGCGGTTTCACCATGGACCTGCCGCAGAAGGCCGACCTGATCGTACCGTTCTTCAAGACCGTCTCCTATCCGCTCGGCGTGTTCGGTTTCATCGGGCTGACCTATTTCGTCATCGTGGGGACCTCCAACGCCGTCAACCTGACCGACGGCCTGGACGGCCTGGCCATCATGCCGGCGGTGATGGTGGCCTCCGCGCTGGGCCTGTTCGCCTACGTGACCGGCAACTCGGTGTATTCCAAGTACCTGCTCATTCCCTACATCCCGGGCGCGGGCGAACTCATCGTGTTCTGCGCGGCGCTGGCGGGCGCCGGCCTGGGCTTCCTGTGGTTCAACGCCTATCCTGCCCAGGTGTTCATGGGCGACGTGGGCGCCCTTGCGCTGGGTGGCGCGCTCGGCACGGTGGCGGTGATCGTGCGCCAGGAGATCGTGCTGGCGATCATGGGCGGCGTGTTCGTCATCGAGACGTTGTCGGTCGCTATCCAGGTGTCCTACTTCAAGTACACGCGCTGGCGTTTCGGCACCGGTCGGCGCATCCTCCTGATGGCGCCGTTGCATCACCACTTCGAGCAGAAGGGCTGGAAGGAGACCCAGGTCGTGGTGCGTTTCTGGATCATCACCATGATGCTGGTGCTGGTCGGCCTGTCCACCCTGAAGCTGAGGTAGGGCATGGAACTGGCCAACCAACGCGTCCTCGTCCTCGGTCTGGGCCAGTCCGGCCTGTCGATGGCACGCCACCTGCTCGCTGCCGGCGCGGTCGTATCGGCCGCCGATACGCGCGCCGCACCCCCGGGCCTGGCCGAATTCCGGGCCTTGTGCGGGCAGGCAAGCGTTCACCTGGGGCCGCTCGATGCCGATGTGTTCGCCCAATGCGACGCCGTTGCCGTATCGCCCGGCGTACCGGTGGCGGGACCGCAGACCGATCCCGCCGTGGCCGCGGCGCGCGATCGCGGGTTGCCGTTCTTGGGCGACATCGAGCTCTTCGCCCACGCGCTGGCGCGGGCCGCGGCCGCTGGCGGCTACCGGCCGCGCGTCCTCGCCGTCACCGGCACCAACGGCAAGACCACC
>CANGUJ010000425.1 GCA_947456845.1 Burkholderiales bacterium
CGCGCCGCAGCCGCCCGAAACGATCGAAATCGCCGCCACCGACCTCGGCATGGCGGAAATCCGCGAGGTGCGGCGCGAGCTGCCGCTCACCGGCCAGATGCGGCCGGTGCGGTCCGCATTCGTGCGCGCCAAGGTGGCCGGCGAAGTGCTGGAGCTTCGCGCGCGCGAAGGCGAGACCGTCAAGGCAGGCCAGGTGCTGGCGCGCATCGACCCCGCCGAATACCGGGCACGGCTCGACGAACGGCTGGCCACCCTGGCCGCCACCCGCGCCACCTGGGAAAACAACGAGCGCACCCGCAAGAACAACGAGGAACTGCTGCGCAAGAACTTCATCTCGCAGCAGGCCTACGACAATACGCTGGCGAATTCGACCGTCGCCCTGGCCCAGGTGAAGGCAGCCGAGGCCAACGTGGCGTTGGCGCAGAAATCGCTCGACGACGCCGTGGTGCGCGCGCCGTGGCCGGGCCTGGTGGCCGAGCGCTCGGCGCAGGTCGGCGACAAGGCCGCGGTGGACATGAAACTCGTCACGCTGGTGGACCTCTCGCGCATGGAAGTCGAGGCCGGCGTGCCGGCCGGCGACATCCCCAGCGTGTCGGTCGGCCAGGCGGTGGCATTCCGCGTCGAAGGCTTCGGCGACCGCGCCTTCAACGGGCGCATCGCGCGGATCGCCCCGCAGGCGGCGGCCGGCTCCCGCTCGATCATGGTCTACATCGACCTGCCGAATACCGACGGCGCCCTGAAGGGCGGCATGTTCGCCAAGGGCCTGTTGACGCTCTCGCGCAGCCAATCCGTCCTGGCCGTGCCCATCACCGCACTGCGCGAGGAACGCGGCGAAACCGTCGTCTATGCGGTCATCGACGGGCGACTCGACCGCGTGGCGGTGCGGGTCGGCGCGCGCAACGAGGAGCAGGCCTGGGCCGAGGTGACGGGCCCGATCAAGGACGGCACGCCGGTCATCCGCACCAACCTGGGCGCCCTCGTGCCCGGTGTCAAGGTGCGCATGGGGGGCGGGACCACCGCGACGCCGATGGCCGCGACGCCGGCTGCCGTGATGGCCCCGCCTTCAGTCGCCACCAAGCCCTAGGCCGGCGTGTTCTTCACCCGCATCAGCATCAACAATCCGGTGCTGGCCACCATGATGATGGCCGCGCTGGTGGTGCTGGGCCTGTTCTCGCTCGACCGCCTGCGGGTCGACCAGTTCCCCGACATCGAATTCCCGGTCGTGGTGGTCACCACCGAATACCCCGGCGCCACGCCCGAATCAGTCGAGTCCGACATCACGCGCCCGGTGGAAGAGGCGATCAACACCGTCTCCGGCATCAAGGCCCTGACCTCGCGCTCCTACGAAGGGCAGTCGGTGGTGATCGTCGAGTTCGACCTCACCGTCGAGCCCGCGCGCGCGGCCCAGGACGTGCGCGAGAAGATCGCCATCGTCAAGGTGGGCTTCCGCAAGGAGGTCAAGGAACCGCGCATCGCGCGCTTCGATCCGGCCGACCGGCCGGTCATTTCCTTCTCGGTGGCGTCCGAATCGCGCAGCGCCCGCGACATCACCACGCTGGCCGACCAGCTCATCAAGAAGCGCATCGAGAACGTGCGCGGCGTGGGCGCGGTCACCATCGTCGGCGGCATCAAGCGCGAGGTCCAGGTGCAGCTGCGCCCGGTCGACATGGAAAACCTCGGCCTCTCCGTCGACCAGGTGATCAATGCCATACGCAGCGAGAACCAGGAGCTGCCGGCCGGCGCGATCCGCTCGACCGAACGCGAACAGGTGGTCTCGATCAAGGGCAGGCTCAAGTCGGTCGACGACTTCAACCGCATCATCGTCGGGCGCCGCGGCGGCCAGGCCGTCACCCTGCGCGAAGTGGCGCGGGTGATCGACGGCCAGGAGGAGCAGGAAAACCTCGCGCTGCACGACGGCCGCCGCGTGCTGGCGCTGGACATCCAGAAGGCGCAGGGCCAGAACACCATCGAGATCACCGACGCGGTCAAGCAGGCGGTCGCGGCGCTGCAGCGCGAACTGCCTTCCGACGTCAGGCTGTCGGTGATCAAGGACGCCTCGGTGCCGATCCGCACCGGGGTGGACAACGTGCGCCGCACCATGCTCGAAGGGGCGGCGCTCACCATCCTGATCGTCTTCCTGTTCCTCAACTCTTGGCGCTCGACGGTCATCACCGGCCTCACGCTGCCGATCGCCATCCTGGCCACCTTCTTCTTCATGGACATGGCCGGCGTCACCATCAACATGGTGAGCCTGATGGCCCTCTCGCTGGCGGTGGGCCTCTTGATCGACGACGCCATCGTGGTGCGCGAGAACATCGTGCGCCACAGCGCCATGGGCAAGAGCCACAAGGCCGCAGCGATGGAAGGCACGCAGGAAATCGGCCTGGCGGTGTTCGCCACGACCATGTCCATCGTCGCGGTGTTCCTGCCGGTGGGCTTCATGGGCGGCATCATCGGCCGCTTCTTCTATTCGCTGGGCATCACGGTGGTGGCCTCGGTGCTGGTGTCGATGTTCGTCTCCTTCACCCTCGATCCGATGCTCTCCTCGGTGTGGCCCGACCCTGCCGCCCAGGGACCACCGCGCGGGCCCATCGCCAGGCTGCTCGCGCTGTTCGACCGGCTCGTGCAGGCGGTCTCGCGGCTCTATCAGACCCAGCTGGCCTGGGCGCTCAGGCACCGCATCCTGACCCTGGCCGGCGCTGCGGCCGTGTTCGCGGGCAGTTTTGCGCTGGTGCCGCTGCTGGGCAGCGAATTCGTGCCGCAGGCCGACTATTCCGAGACGACGGTGGCCTTCCAGACCCCGGTGGGGTCCTCGCTGGAGCTGACGGAGGCCAAGGCGCGCCAGGTCGACGCCGCCCTGCGCGAACTGCCCGAGGTGCTCTACACCTACACCACCATCAACACCGGCATCACCCAGGGCAAGAACTATGCGAACGTCTACGTGAAGCTGAAGCCGCGCAACCAGCGCGCACGCTCCCAGCACATGATGACCCAGCCGCTGCGCGAGCGCCTGGCCTCGATCGCCGGCATCACCGTGACCCATGTGGGGGTCAACAACGCGGTGGGCGGCACCAAGGTGCTGGTGGTGAGCCTGCAGGGCCAGGACCTGGCCGAACTGGGACGCTACTCGGCCGAAGCCCGGACGCGCTTGAAGCAGATTCCCGGCCTGGTCGATCTCGACTCCTCGCAAAAGCCCGACAAGCCCACCATCGACATCGACGTGCGCCGCGAGCTGGCTTCCGACCTGGGCGTGGGCGTGGCCCAGATCGGCGCGGCGATCCGGCCCCTGCTGGCCGGCGAGTCGGTGAGCACATGGAAGGCGCCGGACGGCGAAAACTACGACGTGCGAGTGCGCCTGGCCCCTGCGGACCGCCAGACCATCGGCGACCTCGACCGCCTCATGATCCAGAGCGCGCAGGTCAATGCCGACGGCTCGCCGAAGATGGTGGCCCTGCGCCAGGTCGCGCAGTTCCGCGCGGCCGGCGGCACCAGCCAGATCAACCGCAAGGACTTGACGCGCGAAGTGCAGATCGACGCCAACGTGTTCGGCCGCTCCGCCGGCGAGGTCGGGCGCGACATCCAGAAGGCCTTAGACGGCATGGACTGGAAGCCCGGCTACCGCTACGTGATGGGCGGCTCGACGCGGGACATGAAGGAGTCGTTCTCCTTCGCGCTCACCGCCATGATTCTCGCGATCGTGTTCATCTACATGATCCTCGCCTCGCAGTTCGCCAGCTTCCTGCAGCCGCTGGCGATCATGTCGTCCCTGCCGCTGACCATGATCGGCGTGTTCGGCGCGCTTCTCCTCTTCCGCGGCACCCTCCTCCTGTTCTCGGTGATCGGCGTGA
>CANGUJ010000426.1 GCA_947456845.1 Burkholderiales bacterium
ACAGCAAGGCACGTCTTAGGAAGGACGACAGGGCAATCGCGCGAGCGTTCATGAGGCGGCCGATCATGGATGTCTGCTCAAGAAAACTGCCGGGCTGAACCGACGGAGGCACTCAGTTCGGCACTCGGTTCGGCTCTCAGTACGGCTGACGCCAAGTCAAGCCATGCTGAATATGTATGATAACAGGCCGTGCGCCACGAGACAAAACCGGTCGGACGACAAACCGGGCGGACGGCGCGTTCCGCACCTCCGGGTCATTGCGTCGGGCGCGCCGGTGTGCCGCACCGGCCACAGGTTTCGAATATCGCCACCTTCATGATCACAGGCAATACCGCACTCATCGCGCACATCGGCTTCCCCACGCACAGCTTCAAGGCGCCGATGATCTACAACCCCTGGTTCGAGAAGGCCGGTATCGATACGGTGGTAGTGCCCATGGGTTGCCGGACGGAGCACTTCCCGGCCTTGCTCAAGTCGGTATTTTCTCTGACCAACATTGCAGGCGCCCTGATCACCATGCCGCACAAGGTGACCGCCGCGGGCCTGCTCGACGAAGTGTCGCCGACGGCGAGGATCGCCGGCGCCTGCAATGCCGTGCGCCGCGCCGCCGATGGCAGGCTCGTCGGCGACATGTTCGATGGCGAGGGCTTCGTGCGCGGCATCCTGCGCAAAGGCTGCAAGCTCAAAGACGCGCGCGCCCTGGTCGTCGGCGCCGGCGGCGTCGGCTCGGCCATCGCCGCCTCGCTTGCGGCGGCCGGGGTGGGCGCAATCGGCCTGTTCGACCTCAATGCGCAGTCCGCCGATACGCTGGCCGGGCGTCTGCGGATGCATTATCCGGCCCTTGAGGCAACCACAGGCAGCAAGGACCCGGCCGGTTGCGACCTGGTGGTCAACTGCACCCCCCTGGGCATGAACGAAGGCGACCCCTTGCCGGTGGATGTGTCGCGCATCGCCCCGGCTACTTTCGTGGGCGAGGTGGTGATGAAAAAGGAAACCACCGCCTTTCTCGCCGCCGCCATCGCGCGTGGCTGCCGGGTGCAGGTAGGCACCGACATGCTGTTCGAGCAGATTCCGGCCTACCTCGAATTCTTCGGTCTGCCCGTCGCCACGCCGGAGTTGTTGCGCTCGCTGGCGCGCATCCGGTACTGAGCCATCCCTGGGTCACAATAACGCCCTCGCCCGCCCCGCATCCACTCCGCCGCAAAACCCCGTCATGATCATCGAAACCCAGGCCGACATCACCCCCGCCGTGCTGGCCGAACTCGAACGCGCGGCCGACCCGCGATTCCGCGAAATCATGGGTGCCGCGGTGCGCCACCTGCATGCCTTCGTGCGCGAGGTGAAACTCACCGAACCGGAGTTCCAAAAGGCCTGCGCGGTCATCGCCAGGCTGGGCCAGTGCACCACGCCATCGCACAACGAGGTGGTGCTGGCCTCCGGTTCGCTCGGCATTTCCTCGCTGGTATGCCTGATCAACAACGGCGACCATGGCCAGACCGAAACCACCGCCAACCTGTTGGGCCCGTTCTGGCGCGAAGGCGTGCCCGTCATGCCGACCGGCGCCTCGGTCGTGCGCTCGCCCACGCCGGGCGCGCCGCTGTTCGTCAATGCCTGGGTGAACGACCGCGCCGGCAACCCGGTGGAAGGCGCCGAAGTGGATGTGTGGCAGTCCTCCAGCGAAGGCTTCTACGAAAACCAGGACCCGGCGCAGGCCGACATGAACCTGCGCGGCAAGTTCGTCACCGACGCGGCCGGCCATGTGGCCTTCCGCAGCATCAAGCCGGCCGGCTACCCGATCCCCGTGAACGGTCCGGTCGGCGACCTGCTGCGCGCGCAGGGGCGGCACAACTTCCGCCCGGCGCACATCCATTTCATGGTGGTCAAGCCCGGCTTCAAGACACAGTTCTCGCAGGTGTATTCGAGCGACGATCCGCACCTGGATACCGACGTGCAGTTCGCCGTGACAAGGAAGCTGGTCGGCCGGTATGTGCTGCATGAAAACGAGCCCGCGCCGGCCGGCGATGTGACCGGCTCCTGGTATTCGCTGGACTACCGCTTCACCATCGAGGCGGGCGAATCGAAGCTGCCGCGCGCGCCCATCACCGGCAAGGCGAACGGCCCGCGACCCACGCTGGAAGTCCTCAAGCGCACCTGAGACGGCAAAGGGCCGGAAGTCTACGGGCGCCTGCAGTCTCCGGGCCTGCGGGCCGCGGGGTTTGGGGCGCCCGCATCCGCGCCCCTTTGGCCCGGCCGGTGCGGATTTGCAGTATCTTTTCGGGTTTTCCCGCCCAACAATACGGAGACGACAATGGATCGCATCGACCCCAAGCTGCTGGCATCCGCCCAGGCCGCCTATTCCGACACCTACCTGTTCATCGACGGTGCCTGGTGCGCCGGCAGCGGCGGCCGCACCCTGCCGGTGCTCAACCCCGCCACCGGCGAGCAGATCGCCACGGTCGCGCGCGCCGAGATCGCCGACCTGGACCGCGCCCTGGCCGCGGCGGACAAGGGTTTCAAGGCCTGGCGCAAGGTGTCGCCTTTCGAACGCTACAAGGTAATGCGCCGCGCCGCCGACCTGATGCGCGAGCGCGCCGAGGGCATCGCGCGGCTCATGACCATGGAACAAGGCAAGCCCCTGGCCGAAGCCAAGCTGGAACTGCTGGCCGGCGCCGACATGATCGACTGGTTCGCCGAGGAGGGCCGCCGCTCCTACGGCCGCGTGGTGCCGTCGCGCGCCGAAGGCGTGCAGCAACTGGTGGTCAAGGAGCCGGTCGGCCCGGTGGCCGCCTTCACGCCGTGGAACTTCCCGGTCAACCAGGTCGTGCGCAAGCTCTCGGCAGCGGTCGCCACCGGATGCTCGATCATCATCAAGGCGCCCGAGGAAACTCCCGCCTCGCCGGCGCAACTGGTGCAGGCATTCATCGACGCCGGCGTTCCGGCCGGGGTGGTCAACCTGGTCTACGGGGTACCGGCCGAGATCTCCGAGTACCTGATCGCGAGCCCCGTGATCCGCAAGATCACCTTCACCGGGTCCACGCCGGTGGGCAAGCACCTCGCTTCGCTGGCCGGCACCTACATGAAGCGCTCCACCATGGAACTGGGCGGCCACGCCCCGGCCATCGTGTTCGAGGATGCGGACATCGAACGCGCGGCCAAGCTGCTAGCCGGCGCCAAGTTCCGCAATGCGGGACAGGTGTGCGTCTCGCCGACCCGCTTCCTGGTGCATGAAAAGAACTACGACCGCTTCCTGGAGGTGTTCGTGCAGACCGCCAAGGCGCTCAAGGTCGGCGACGGCATGGACCCGTCCACCCAGATGGGACCGCTGGCCAACGCCCGCCGCGTCGCGGCGATGGAGCGCACCGTCGAGGACGCCGTCTCCAAGGGAGCCAAGGTCGTCACCGGCGGCAAGCGCATCGGCGAGCGCGGCAATTTCTTCGAGCCCACCGTGCTGACCAACGTGTCCATGGATGCGCGCATCATGAACGACGAGCCGTTCGGCCCGATCGCGCCGGTGCTGCCGTTCAAGGATTTCGATTCGGTGGCCGCCGAAGCCAACCGCCTGCCATGGGGCCTGGCCGCCTACGCCTATACCTCCAGCCTGAAGACCGCCAATGCCATCGGTGCGGCGTTCGAGTCGGGCATGGTGTCGATCAACCATCATGGCCTGGCCCTGCCGGAGATCCATTTCGGCGGCGTCAAGGACTCGGGCTACGGCTCGGAGGGCGGCGCGGATGCGATCGAGGCTTACCTCAACACCAAGCTGATCACGCAGGTCGGGCTGTAGCCGTAATCGCGCCCCGCGGCAGTGGCGTCCCGCGCG
>CANGUJ010000427.1 GCA_947456845.1 Burkholderiales bacterium
GCCGGCACCATGGGCCTGGTGCAGCGCGACGGCATCAACCGCCTGCGCAACGCGATGAAGTATTCGCGCTGGCACGGCACCATCTGCAATGCGCTTGCCGACGCCGGCTGGATCGCGGGCGTCGGCAGCAAGCGTGGCGTCTCGCTGCTCGAGGCCGCACAGCACTCGGATTTGATCGTCATCTGGGGCGGCAATCCCGTCAACACCCAGGTCAACGTGATGACCCATGTCATGGCGGCGAAGAAGCGCGGCGCCAAACTGGTGGTGGTGGACCCGTACCGCACCGGCACCGCGGAAAAGGCCGACATCCACCTGGCCCCGCGGCCCGGCACCGACGGCGCGCTGGCCTGCGCGATGATGCATGTGCTGTTTGCCGAAGGCATGGCGGATTGGGACTATCTGCGCCGCCATACCGACGCGCCCGAAGCGCTTGCCGAGCATGTGAAATCGCGTTCGCCCGAGTGGGCTTCCGCGATCACCGGGCTTCCGGCGCAGGCGATCACGGCATTCGCGCGCCTGTTCGGGGCCACCCGGCGGAGTTTCATCCGTGCCCACCACGGTTTTTCGCGCTCGCGCAACGGCGCGGTCAACATGCATGCCGTGACCAGCCTGGTCGCCGTCACGGGCGCGTGGCAATACCGGGGCGGAGGCGCCCTGTACGGCAACGTCGCCCTGTACCCGATCGACCGCACGTTGATCGAGGGGCTGGAGATGCAGGACACCTCGGTGCGAGCGCTCGACCAGTCGCGCCTGGGGGCCATCCTGGGCGGCGATGCGCAGGCGCTGAAGGGCGGCGCGCCGGTCACCGCGCTCCTGGTGCAGAACACCAACCCGGCGATGGTGTGTCCGGACCTCAACCGGGTGCATGCCGGGCTCGCGCGCGAGGACCTGTTCACCTGCGTGCACGAACAGTTCATGACCGAAACCGCCGCCTTCGCCGATGTCGTGCTGCCGGCCACGACCTTCCTCGAGCATGACGATTTCTACACCGGCGGCGGGCACACCGTGCTGCAGGCGGCGCGCAAGGTCATCCAAGCCCCCGGCGAGGCGCGCGAGAACCACTGGGTGATCAGCGAACTGGCGCGGCGCCTGGGCGCCAGGCATCGCGGCTTCGACATGAGCGCCTGGGACATCATGGACGAGACCCTGCGGGTTTCCGGGCTGTGGGACGCCGCCACCAATATCGAGCGTGGCGGACAGGACCTCGCCTATCCGTTCGAGAAAATGCATTTTCTCGACGGTTTCGATACCGACGACGGCAAATTCCATTTTCGCGCGGACTGGCAGCGCTTCGGCGGCCGCTGGGAGGACATGCCGCCGCTCCCCGATCATTTTCCGGTGATTGATGCCGCGTGCGCGGAACGCCCGTTCCGGCTGGTCACCGCGCCCGCCCGCACCTTTCTCAACTCCACCTTCACCGAGACCCCGGGGTCGCTCAGGCGCGAAGGTCGCCCGACGGCGCTGATCCACGCCGACGACTGCACCGCCTTGGGCGTGGCCGGGGGCGACCGGGTGCTGCTGGGCAACCAGCGCGGCCAGGTGCTCGTGCATGTCCGGCCGGTGCGGGGGCAGCAGCCGGGTGTGGTGGTGGTGGAGGGCATCTGGCCCAACCACTGCTTCGAAAACGGCATCGGCATCAACGCCCTGACCAGCGCCGAACCCGGCTGGCCCAGCGGCGGCGCGGTGTTTCACGACACGGCCGTCTGGGTGCGACGGGCGGATTGAAAGAGGCGGTCGTTCCCGTACGGCGCGCGCCGGCGGGCCGAGCGCGCTGCGCCCGGCCGGGGCGGGCACCCGGTTGGAATGGGCACGCAAAGCGCGTGCGCTGCGCCGGTAGGCCTCTGCTACCATTGCGGCACCGGGGGAGCGCCGTTTCACGCGCTCGACCCGGGCTCCCCGAATCCCCGCTTTTCCCCATGTCAGAAACCGTTGAATGCACCGTCATCGGCGCCGGTGTTGTCGGGCTCGCGGTCGCGCGTGCGCTGGCGATGCAGGGACGCGAGACCATCCTGATCGAGGCGGAAAACGCGATCGGCACAGGCACCAGCTCGCGCAACAGCGAGGTCATCCATGCCGGCATCTACTACCCGAAAGGATCCCTGAAGGCGCGTTTTTGCGTCGAGGGCCGCAAGCGGCTGTACCGCTATTGCGCCGAGCGCGGCATCGAGGCCCGCAATTGCGGCAAGCTGATCGTCGCCACCGACCCGTCGCAGGTGGCCACGCTTTCGGGAATCATCGACAAGGCGCGCGCCAACGGGGTGCCGGACCTGGTGCTCAAAACCCGCGCCGAGGCGCTGGCGATGGAGCCCAACCTCGAGTGCGTGGCGGCCGTGCATTCGCCTTCCACCGGGGTGGTCGACAGTCACGGCTTCATGCTCGGCCTGCAGGGGGACTTCGAGGCCGCCGGGGGCATGCTCGCCTTCGAATCCCCGCTCTCGCACGCGGTCTGCGGCGGCGACGGCATCCGGCTCATGGTCGGCGGCGCGGAACCGATGGAGATCCGCTCCAGGGTGGTCATCAACAGCGCGGGCCTGCACGCCCAGGCGCTGGCGCGCCGGTTCGAAGGCTTGCCGCAGGAGGGCGTGCCGCCGACCTACTATTGCAAGGGCAACTACTACTCCCTGGCGGGAAAGTCGCCGTTCACACGGCTGATCTACCCCGTGCCGGAGGCCGCCGGTCTGGGCGTGCACCTGACGATCGATCTCGGCGACCAAGCGCGCTTCGGTCCCGACGTCGAATGGGTCACGGCCATCGATTACTCGGTGGACCCTGACCGGTCCGAGCACTTCTACGCGGAGATCCGCAAGTACTGGCCGGCGCTCGCCGATGGCGCCCTGCAGCCGGGTTACTGCGGCATCCGTCCCAAGATCCAGGCGCCGCACGAGCCTGCGCGCGATTTCGTCATCCACGGGCCGCAGAGCCACGGCGTCAAGGGGCTGGTCAACCTGTATGGCATCGAATCGCCCGGGCTCACCTCGGCGCTGGCCATCGCCACCCATGTGTGCGAACTGATCGGAGAACCCCCTACATGCTGATGGTGATTTCGCCTGCCAAGACACTCGATTTCGACACGCCGCCGGTGACGGAAGCCTTCACCCAGCCCGCCCATCTGGCCGAGTCGAGGCGGCTGATCAACCGGCTGCGCAAACTCGGCCCGGCAGATGTCGCCCAACTCATGTCACTGTCGGACAAGCTCGCCTCGCTCAACGTGGCGCGCTACGGCGAGTGGAAAACGCCATTCTCCCCCGCCAATGCCAAGCAGGCGGTGCTCGCCTTCGACGGCGACGTCTACGACGGGCTCGCCGCGGGCGATTTCAGCGCTGAGGATTTCGCCTTCGCGCAGGACCACCTGCGCATCCTGTCCGGGCTCTACGGCGTGCTGCGGCCGCTCGACCTGATGCAGCCCTACCGCCTTGAAATGGGGACGCGCCTGGCAAACGAGCGCGGCGGCGACCTCTATGCGTTCTGGGGCAACCGCGTAACGCGCGCCCTCAACGCCGTCCTGGCCTCGCAGCAGGCGCCGGTGCTGGTCAATCTGGCGTCGGAGGAGTACTTCGGCGTCGTGCAGCCCGAGGGCCTCAAGGCGCGCATCGTCACCCCCGTATTCGAGGACTGGAATGCCAATTCCGGCCGCTACAAGATCATCAGTTTCCATGCCAAGAAGGCGCGCGGCATGATGGCGCGCCATGCGATCCGCGCGCGCGTGACCGATGTCGAGGCCTTGAAAGGTTTCGACAGCGCCGGCTACGCGTTCGACGCCCGCGCATCGAGCCCGGAGCGCTGGGTGTTCCGGCGCAAGACAGCCTGATTTTTCC
>CANGUJ010000428.1 GCA_947456845.1 Burkholderiales bacterium
ATCTGCTCGGGCGCGTCCCAGATGAATTCGACGATGATCTCCACCGAATGCGCCGCCCAGGCCACCGTGAAGACGATGGCGAAATAGATCGAAAACCGCGCCAGCCTCTCGGCCGGCGTGAAGCGCTCCCAGGCGCGGCTGGCCGGCGCCATCCCGGCGGGTGCCGGCCGCGGCTTTGGCGATGCGCTCGGCTTCCAGCAGGCCTCGGCCCAGTGCGACCGGAATGACGAAGCCCGGCGCGATTTCAACCCGTGCCAGCTTGAGGGTCTGCCCGCGCGCGCGCAGTTGCGCCACCGCCACGCCGCCGACCCGCAGGTCAAGGCCGAAATTGGCGCGCGTGTTGTCACGGTGCACGAGCAGCGCCTGTTCGATCTGCCGTGCCAACGCCGCCGGCACGGCGAGGGTGGCGCCGTCGCCGCCGAAGAAGAAGGGCAGCGCCACGCCGGCCCGATGGGCGATATTGAGCGCGGCGATGATGCTGCCAGTGGCCACCAGGTTGACCACCTGGTGGCGGCCTTCGTTCAGGGCCTGGGTGGACCCGCGCACATCCGAGGTGATCACCTCCCAGTCTTCCGGCACATCGGCGAACACTGCCGGGTCGGCGAGGATGCCGCTCACCGGCCGGCGATGCACCGGCAGGTCGGTGAAATAGCGCAGCGTATCCTTCGCCATGGTGCGAAGGGCGGGCGCGTTCAGGGGCGTTACGGCGCCGGCCGCGTGGCGAGCGCGTTCATGTCGTCGACCCAGCGCTGCGCGCGGCGGTTCAGGATCTCGCGCTGCGCCGGGGTGGCCATGTTGACCACGTTCGCCGCGAGCTTGAGGTTCTCGGCCGTCACCTGCGCGGCAAAGGCCTGGTAGGCCGGCGAGCGGCCGGTCTCCCAGGCTGTCAGCAGCCGCTGCAGGCGTTGCCGGGTTTCGGCGCGATCGGCCTTCCGGCTGACGGCCGCCTCCATGATCGCGACGAACTCCCCCTGGCGCCGCTTGCGGTCCTCGAGTGCGAGCGGGTAGTTGACCGGCAGCGCCGCCACCCAGCCGCGGATGCGCTCGAGCTGGGCGTCGTCCAGGCTGCCGTACCAGCGCTCGGCCTCCTCCTTGATGCGCTCGAAGCGGCGCTCGCGCGTCTTGTGCGGCGGGGCTTCGAGCGTTTCCTTGACGTACTCGGCGTTCCTTTTCGCGATCTTCTTCTTCAGCGCGGCGATGTTGGCGGGCGTCAATTGCGGCGCCATGTCGGCGATTTCCCCGGCCACATGCTCCGCCATCACGCTCCAGCGCTTGCGCGCTTCCGCTACCGCGCGTGCCACGTCGTCCGGCGTCACGTTGCCGACCGCCTTGCCGCGCACCTCGCCCAGGAAGCGCGCGTAGTCGGTCATCTGGGTGGTGCGGTTCCATTCGCGCACGGCAAGGATGCGCTCCTTGAGCAGGGCGCTCTGGTCGGAATCCAGGTCGAGATAGCCGTCGGCCATGAAGGCGAGCACCGTCGGGCCGGCGGTGTAGGCCACGTTGATGGTGCTGCAGCCGCTGCCCAGCAGAACCAGGAGCGGGAGCAACAGGCATGACGTCGCGTAACGCCTGAATGCGCCGAGGAAACGCCGCATATCGGCCGCATGGCGCAAAAACCCGAATGCTAGAATCGATTCCAATTTGATGCTCTTTCCTTCGCGTTCTTGCCGGTACAGGCGCCGCCCCGGGGTGAACCGGCCTGGCAACCCGCGACCAGCATAGCCTACCGCCATCCGGGGCGCGGCGCGCAGGCGTGGCCCGCCCCGAAAAACCTTTCCCGTCCGGCTATTTCCGCACATGGCACTCGATATCGTTATCTTAGCCGCAGGCCAGGGCAAGCGCATGAATTCCGCGCTGCCCAAGGTGCTGCACCCGTTGGCGGGCAAGGCGCTGGTGCGCCATGTGGTGGATGCGGCGCGCAGCCTCAACCCGCGCCGCATCGTGGTGATCTACGGCCACGGCGGCGAGGCGGTGCGCGAGGCGCTGGCGGCGCCCGACATCGGTTTCGCCCGGCAGGAACCCCAACTCGGTACCGGGCATGCGGTCATGCAGGCGCTGCCGCTGCTCGCGCAACCCGGCCCCGACGACCTCACCCTGGTGCTCTACGGCGACGTGCCGCTCACCCGGCCGGCATCGCTCGCGGCGCTGGTGGGGGCTGCCGCCGGCGGCAAGCTCGCCATCCTCACGGTCGACCTGGGCGACGCCACCGGTTACGGACGCATCGTGCGCGGCGCCGGCGGCGCCGTCCTGCGCATCGTCGAGCACAAGGACGCCAGCGAGGCCGAGCGCGCCATCGGCGAGGTCAACACCGGCATCATGGCGGTGCCGACGCGGCGTCTGGGCGGCTGGCTGGACCGGCTGTCCAACAGCAATGCCCAGGGCGAGTACTACCTGACCGATATCGTCGCCATGGCCGTGGGCGAGGGCGTCGCTGTCGCCACCGCCCAGCCTTCGGCCGAGTGGGAGACCCTGGGCGTCAACAGCAAGTCGCAGTTGGCCATGCTCGAGCGCATCCACCAGCGCAACATCGCGCAGGCGCTGCTCGAGCAGGGAGTCACCCTCATGGACCCGGCGCGCATCGACGTGCGCGGCCTGCTGTCGGCCGGGCGCGATGTGAGCATCGACGTCGGCTGCGTCTTCGAGGGTGACGTGGTGCTGGGCAACGACATCAGCATCGGCCCCCACTGCTTCCTGCGCAATGTGCGCGTACGCGCCGGCACGCGCATCGAGGCCTTCAGCCACCTGGAGGATGCCGAGGTCGGCGCGCACTGCCGCATCGGCCCCTACGCGCGCCTGCGCCCCGGCGCGCGGTTGGACGAGCACGTGCACATCGGCAATTTCGTCGAGGTCAAGAAATCGACCATCGGCGCCGGTTCCAAGGCCAACCATCTGGCCTATGTGGGCGACGCCGAGGTGGGCCGCAAGGTCAACATCGGCGCCGGCACCATCACCTGCAACTACGACGGCGTCAACAAGTCGAAGACCGTGATCGGCGACGGCGCCTTCATCGGCTCGGACGCCACGCTGGTGGCGCCCATCAACATCGGCGCCGGGGCCTACATCGGCGCCGGCTCGACCATCACCAAGGAGGCCCCGGCCGGCAAGCTCACCCTGACGCGTGCGAAGCAGGCCACGATTGAAAGCTGGAGGCCGAAGGCCAAAAGGACGGACTGAACCCGCCGCGGCCGTACCCTGTCATCCCGATATCCAAACCGAGAGGCCCGCATGACCCCCGAAGAAAAACTCGCCCAGCTGGGCATCACCCTGCCGCCCCCCGCGCCGCCCGGCGGCAACTACGAACCCTTCGTGATTTCCGGCAAGCATCTCTACCTGGCCGGCAAGGGCTGGCCGGTGCGCCCGGCGGGCGCAGGCCCGGTGCCCAAGGTGGGGCGCGAAGTCAGCGCCGAAGAGGCCTACGGCGATGCGCGCACGGTCGGCATCGGCCTGATCGGCGTGATGAAGACGGCGCTCGGTGACCTGTCGCGCGTCAGGCGCGTGGTCAAGGTGCTCGGCATGGTCAACGCCGCCCCGGATTTCACCGATCATCCGAGCGTGATCAACGGTTGCTCCGACCTGTTCGTCGAGGTGTTCGGCGAGCGCGGCCGCCATGCCCGCTCCGCGGTGGGCATGGGCTCGCTGCCGCGCGGATTCGCGGTGGAGATCGAGGCGATCGTCGAGTTCGAATAGGGAACCACTCCATGTGCGGGATTGTCGGTGCGGTAGCCAACCGGGACATCGTCCCGGTGTTGATCGAGGGCCTGAAGCGTCTTGAATACCGCGGGTACGACTCCTGCGGCGTGGCCATCCACGG
>CANGUJ010000429.1 GCA_947456845.1 Burkholderiales bacterium
GATATCGGTGACGCGATCGCGATGCTCGAGGACGCTTGAGAGACGGCTGACATGGCGCTATTGCAGATATCCGAACCGGGCATGTCCACCGAGCCGCATCGGCACCGGCTGGCCGTGGGCATCGATCTGGGCACGACCAATTCGCTGGTCGCCGCCGTCATGAGCGGCGTGGCGCGGGTGCTGCCGGATCACCAGGGGCGTGGGCTGCTGCCTTCGGTGGTGCGCTACGACGCGAAGGGCGTCAATGCCGTGGGACACGCGGCGGCGGCGCAGGCGGTCGGCGACCCGGCCAACACCGTGGTGTCGGTCAAGCGCTTCATGGGGCGCAGCCTGGCCGACGTGCGTGCCGCCAGCGGGGGCACGCTGCCGCCCTACGATTTCGTCGACGCGCCGGGCATGCTCAGGATCCGCACCCGCGCCGGCGAAAAGAGCCCGGTGGAGGTGTCGTCCGACATCCTGGCCACATTGCGCGCGCGCGCGGAGGAGAGCCTCGGCGGCGAGCTGATGGGCGCGGTCATCACGGTGCCGGCCTATTTCGACGATGCCCAGCGCCAGGCCACCAAGGATGCGGCGAAGCTGGCCGGCATCGAGGTGCTGCGCCTGATCAACGAACCGACCGCCGCGGCCATCGCCTACGGCCTGGACAATGCGGCCGAGGGCGTCTATGCGGTCTACGACCTGGGCGGCGGCACGTTCGACATTTCGATCCTGCGCCTGTCCAGGGGCGTCTTCGAGGTGATGTCCACCGGCGGCGACTCCGCCCTGGGCGGGGATGATTTCGACGCGGCGCTGGCCGACTGGGCGGCGCGCGAGGCCCATGTGAAGGACGCCGGTCGGTTGCGCCGCAGGCTGCTCATCGAGGCGCGCCAGGCCAAGGAGCGCCTGACCGAGCTGGGGTCGACGTTCTTCAACGTGCCGCGCGAAGACGCCCAGGTGGTGGCCCTGCACGTTACCCGTAAGATGTTCGAGGCGCTCACCGAGCACCTGCTCAAGAAGACCCTGGCGGCGACCCGCAAGGCCCTGCGCGACGCGGGCCTCGCGGTGGCCGATGTCAAGGGCGTGGTGCTGGTAGGCGGTTCCACGCGCATGCCGCAGGTGCGCTCCGCCATCGGGCAGCTGTTCGGCACGCGCCCGCTCACCGACCTCAATCCCGACGAGGTGGTGGCGCTGGGGGCGGCCATGCAGGCCAACCTGCTGGCGGGCAACCGCGCCGACGGTGACGAGTGGCTGCTGCTCGACGTGATCCCGCTGTCGCTCGGGCTGGAAACCATGGGCGGCCTGGCCGAGCGCGTGATTCCGCGCAACTCCACCATTCCGGTGGCGCGCGCGCAGGAGTTCACCACCTTCAAGGACGGCCAGACCGCGATGGCCATCCATGTGGTGCAGGGCGAGCGCGACCTGGTGGCCGACTGCCGCTCCCTCGCGCGGTTCGAATTGCGCGGCATCCCGCCGATGGTGGCGGGGGCGGCGCGCATCCGCGTCACCTTCCAGGTCGATGCCGACGGCCTGCTGGCGGTCTCCGCCGAGGAGAAAACCACCGGCGTGAAGGCCGAGGTCAGGGTCAAGCCTTCCTACGGCCTGGCCGACGACGAGATCGCGCGCATGCTGCGCGAGTCGTTCGAGCGGGCCGGCGACGACGTCAAGGCGCGTGCGCTCAAGGAGCAGCAGGTGGAGGCCGAGCAGATTGTCGCGGCCACGCGCGCCGCCCTGGCCCTGGACGCCGATCTGCTTTCGCCCGAGGAGCGCGCGGATATCGAGTCCCTGATCGACCGGGTGAGCAGCGTCGCCCTGGGCGACGACCACCTCGCCATCAAGGCCGCCGTCGAGGCGCTCAACCACGGCACCGAAGCGTTCGCCGGAAGACGCATGGACCGCTCGGTGCGCAGCGCGCTGGCCGGCCGCACACTTGACGAAGTCGGCGCCTAGCCGGCACGGAGACGGACACCAGCATGCCCCAGATCGTCGTTCTGCCCCATGTCGAACTGTGCCCGGAGGGCACCGTCATCGAAGCCGCCGCGGGTGTCTCGCTGTGCGACGCGCTGCTCGCCAACGGCGTCGAGATCGAGCACGCCTGCGAGAAATCATGCGCCTGCACCACCTGCCATGTGATCGTGCGCGAAGGGTTCGACGCACTCGAACCCTCGGAAGAAAAGGAGGACGACCTCCTCGACCGCGCCTGGGGCCTGGAACCGAACTCGCGGCTGTCCTGCCAGGTGCGGCTGGAGAACGCCGACCTGGTGATCGAGATCCCCAAATACACCATCAACATGGCGAAGGAAGGCAAGCACTAGCCGCCCGGAGACTGACCACATGAAATGGACCGATACCCGCGACATCGCCATCGCGCTGTGCGAGGCGCATCCCGACGTTGATCCGCTGCAGGTGCGCTTCACCGACCTGCATGCCTGGGTATGCGCGCTGCCGGGCTTCAATGACGATCCGAACCGCTCGGGCGAGAAGATTCTCGAGGCGATCCAGATGATGTGGATCGACGAGGCCGACTGAGCGGCCGACCGAGCGGCCGACCGAGCGGCCGACGCGCCAGCCGACCGGGACGCGGCCTGCCGATGCCGCCGTGCCCGGCTTCAAGCCAGCGCGATCGCGCAAAGGCCCGCCACCATCATTCCCGCCGCGCTCATGCGCCGCGCCACGTCGCCTTCGCGGAGCAGGTGGGCGCCATACAGCGCGGCCACCAGGATGCTGGTTTCGCGCGCCGGGGCGACATACGAGAGCGGCGCCATCTGCATGGCGTAGAGCACCAGGCAGTATGAAAGCGGCGACAGCACCGCGACGGCCAGAACCGCTTGCTTGTCGCACCGCCAGATGGCGCGCACCTCGGGCAGGCGCTTCAGGCTGGCCGGTGTGGTGGCCAGCAGGCGCATGACGATGGAGCCCCAGTAGAAGATGATGGGCGGGATCATCAGCGAGGCGACCGCCTGGCGGTCCCATACCGTATAGATCGCGATCGTCAGCCCGGTGGCCAGGGCGAAGCCCACGCCCTGGCCGCCGCGCCTGAACATGGCCAGCGGATTGCCCGACAGCAACACCGCGCCTGCGCCGATCAGCAGCGCGCCGGCCAGGGCGACCGGCGCCGGTCGTTCGCCGAGGAACAGGATGGCGGCCGCGATGGTCATCAGCGGGCCGCTGGCGCGGGCGAGCGGATACACCACCGACAGGTCTCCGGTGCGGTAGCCGCGGTCGAGGAACGCGAAGTAGGCCACATGGATGAGCGCCGAACCGAGCATCATGCCCAGCGCCACGGCGTCGGGGCGCCACCCCGACTGGACGATCTGGCCCACGGCGAGCGGCGCATAGACCAGGGTTTCGAACCATGCCACCAGCCAGAAGAAGGCGATGCCGCCGCCGCGGCTTTTCTTGAGGAAGAGGTTCCAGGTGGCATGGCACCAGGCGGCCACCAGGATGAGCAGCAGGGCGGATAAGGGCATGGCGGCGGCGCATCGCGGGCGCCGGAAACGAAGGGAGCGGCCTCCCCGGCCGCTCCGGATTGTGGCATGCCGGCGATTTACGAATCCAGGCTGAGGGCGCCGCCTTCCACCCGCACGCGGTCGCCGCTGCGCCAGGTCGGCGCGCCGGCCTGGGTCAGCGTGCGCAGGCTGCCGTCCTCCATGCGTATCCGCACTTCATAGACCTTGCTCGCGCGCACCTGCTTTTCGATCTGGTGTCCGGCAAGCGCGCCGCCGATGGCGCCCAGCAGGGTCAGCGCAGTCCGGCCGTTGCCGTTGCCGAACTGCTTGCCGATCACCGCGCCGCCCAAGGCGCCGCCGGCCGCGCCGAGGCCGGTGCCTTCGCC
>CANGUJ010000430.1 GCA_947456845.1 Burkholderiales bacterium
CCGCAACATTGGGCGTCGTTCCTGCCGAAAACGATCGCGGTGACAGAAGGGTCATTGACGAGGAACCGCCCTTCGCATCCGCAACCATGACATCGGCCTCCGCCAAAAAGCCTGCCCGGTAGGCCGGACGGACCACGGCGCGACTACCAACGCAACACCGGCATGACATGCCAGTCGCCTATAACCGGGCACGTAGTGCTTACCCTACCCAACCCCAGGAGGATTTCGTGACCACCGTCAACAACTTCGCCCGCGCATTCGCGCTGGCCGCCAGCGCCCTGCTGGTCACCCCCGCCGCCGCCGCGGACTACTCCCTGAGCTACCTCGGCCAGCAGATCGTGCCCTCGGGCACGCTGTTCTCCGGCACCACCGTGGGCGGCCTCTCCGGAATCGACTATGTGGCCGCCACCGGCCGCTATGTCGCCATCAGCGACGACCGCAGCGGCATCAACCCGGCGCGCTACTACGACCTGAGCTTGAACCTCGCCCTGTTTCAGCGTTCCGCCACGCCCGGTGCTGCCGGCGTTACCTTCAACAGCGTGACCACCATCCAGACCCCCGCCGGCGCGCCTTTCGCGGTCAACACGGTGGACCCGGAAGGCATGCGCTTCAACCCCGCCACTGGCACGCTCTACTGGAGCAACGAGGGCCAGCGCAGCGGCACGGGCTTCCAGAACCCGACCGTGCGCGAGATGAATCTCAACGGCACCCATGTGCGCGACTTCAGCGTGCCGACCCGTTTCAACCCGTCGGGAACCAATGGCGGCCTGACAGCCGGCGACAAGGGCATCTACAACAACCTCGCCTTCGAAACCATGGCGCTTTCCACCGACGGCAAGACCCTCTACACCGCCACCGAAAACGCGCTGGCCCAGGACAGCCTGCCAGCCACGGCGCTCAACGGGTCGCGCTCGCGCATCCTTTCGTTCAACCTCGCCACCGGCCAATCGGGCGCGGAATACATCTACGACGTCGCACCGGTGGTACTGGCCCCCAACCCCGCCAACGGGTTCGCCACCAATGGCCTGACCGACATGGTGGCTGTGGGCGACCGCCAGTTCATCGCCATCGAGCGCTCATTCTCGGTTGGTGTGGTGACCCCGGGCACGCCCAATACCGGCAACACCATCCGCCTGTTCCATGTGGATGCGCGCAACGCCACCGACGTCTCGGGGATGGAATCGATCGTCGGGCAGAGCGTCCAGTCGGTGCAGAAAACCCTGCTGCTCGACCTGTCGGACCTGCGCAACGACGACAACAGCCCGCTGGCCCTCGACAATATCGAAGGCATCACCTTCGGGCCGCAGTTCGGCGGCAAGCAGACCGTGATCCTGGCGTCGGACAACAATTTCAGCGGCACGCAGTTCACGCAATTCGTCGCGCTGCAGGTCAACCCGGTGCCGGAACCTGAAACCTATGTGCTGATGCTGGCGGGCCTCGCCGTGCTCGGCGCCGCCGCGCGTCGCAAGGCCGCCACCGCCTGATTGGTGGCAAACATGGCCAGGGCGCGATGCGATGCCGCGTCCCTGGCGAGCGTGGCAGGCGAGCCCGGTCTTTCCAGCACTATCGAGACAGATGCATCGCCAGCACTGCATGGCGTGCCCGGCAACATGCCGACGTCATGCTCCTGAAAAATTGGCCGGCTAGCATTCGGGGGATCCATGTGAATTGACCCAACCGCCACAAGGAAAACACATGTCCCGATCGCAGAACCAGGCTCATTCCGCGTCGCCCGAGAACCTGCCGGAACACCGCATCATCGACGAATTCGACGAGATGCTCGAGATCGACGACAGCCCGGCCGTCGCGCCGCTGACCGAAGCCCGCATCGTCAGGTGGTCGGGGGAGTTCCAGACCAACTGATCGCGATCGCGGCCGGAGAGCGATTGCGCCGTCCGGCCCGCTCGCGCGATGCACGCGGCGCCGCTTCAGCGCGGGGAGTCTCGCCGGCCGGCGTCGCTACGCGCGTCCGCCCTCAGGGCATTCCAGAACGCCTCGACGATGACGTCGCAAGCGTCGGCCGGATCACTGTTGCCGGCGGCCTCCAGCAGTTCGTCATTGCCGGTTGTCAGGCCAAAGCTGCAGCGTATCCAGGCACCAAGATCGAAGTGAAGTTCAAGCAGGGCATCGCGCCGCAGAGTCGCGATACGCCGCTGTTCCGCCGCCGGCACATGGGCGCGCAGCATCTCCACGGCGGCCTCGAGCGAGGCAGGCCAGGGCTGGCGCCTGGCGGTTTCGATCTCCCCGGCGTCGTTCAATGCAAGGTCGCGCCGGAAGGCGCGGTCCTTCGGATGAACTGCTTCAGGCGCGCGCCGAGCGTGACTTCCCGCCGCGCACTGCCTCCCGGGTCGTCCGCATCGGGCGGGGCAGATAGAAAACCCATCGGCCACTTGCCAAGATCGCGCTCGCGAATTTCGGCCTCGAAATGCACCACCAGCCGCTGGTGCCGCGGATCGGCGCGCAAACGCGCCAGCAAGGCCATGACGGCCGGCTTCGGCCCCTCGAGCACCTGGACGATCTCCCCGCTGCACGGGTAATGGATCAGCACGCCCGAAATGTCACTCGCGGTATTGCGCTCGCGCGCATGCGCGAGAAGCCGGCGCATGGCTTGCGCATCAAGATGTTCGGTCGCCATGCTGGAGTAAAGCACCTGTAGCAGCATCACTGCCCCCTGTGGTTCCGCGCCGCTTGCAGCAGGTTTCCGACGCCGTTCGACCTTAAGTGTGCTGCCGGCAATTTACATCGGCGTGACACGCGTGACCAGCCTGCCGGCGCACGCCGCGCCCCGGCAACCGCGCCGGACAGCCCGGCCTGCGCTTGCGATCGCATGCGTGATCACGCGTTGTAACAAGGCTGAAACAATCGCCAACCACACTACTGTGCAGCACACAATAGCGCTCGTCCCGACACACTGAATTACTGGAGAAGCCGTGAAAACAAGCGCCAACGTTCGTTTTTCCCGCCGCCTGCCGGCGCTCAAATCGATCGCCCTGGCGGTCACACTGGCCCTGTCCGGCGTGGCATCGGCCCAGTACACCTCGTCGAACCGCGACGTGTTCACCGCCAACACCGGCGCATGGCCCGCGGGTGGCATCACCCTCGGCGGGACCACCTTCGTCAATCTCGGCCTGCAGGGCGTCGGGCGGGTGGCGGGCAACAGCATAGACGCGGCCACTGGCGAGACCCTCGGCTCGATCTCCGACATGCAGATCACGGGGTTCACCAACAACGGCAACGGCACCTACAGCGGCACCTTCAACTTCCTGCCGGACCGCGGTTACAACAGCGGTGCGACATTCTCCAACTACGCGGCCCGCATCAACACCTTCAACTTCACCTTCACCCCCTATACGGCCGCCGCACCGGCCCCGTCGCAGAACCAGATCGCCATGAGCTTCACCGGCTCGACGCGCTTCACCTACGACCATGACAACAATCCGCTGACCGCGCCGGTCTACACCACCGGACTGCTTGCCACCGGAACGGCCGGCCTGTTCGGCACCACCGTGCCGACGCATGCCAACCCCACCACCATCGCCGGCACCACGGTCAACAACCGCCTGACCCTCGATGCGGAAGGCCTGATCCTCGACAACCGCGCCGGCAAGGCCGGCACCGGCTGGGTGGGCGACGAATACGGCGCCTACATCTACCGCTTCGATGCCAACAAGCAACTGGTCGGCCAGTTGCAGCTGCCGCAGGCGCTGGTGCCGCACTCCCCGCTGGGCACCGTGAACTTCGCCGCCGACCCGCCCCTCAATGGCCGACGCATCAACCAGGGCATGGAAG
>CANGUJ010000431.1 GCA_947456845.1 Burkholderiales bacterium
CCTGCCGCACGCGCGATGGTCGCTTCAGCCAGGTTGATGACGGTGGAATCGGCCGCGGCGGCCTTGCCCTCGACGACATCTCGCACCGCATGGGCGAACTCGGCCGCGGTCTGGTAACGCTCCGCGGGATTTTTCGCCATCGCCTTGCGAATCACGGCATCCCAGGCCGGCGGCAAGGTCGCGTTGAGCATCGAGGGGGCGAGCGGCTCCTCCTTGAGCACCTTGTGCATGATGGTGGTGACCGCGCCGGTGAAGGGTTTCTCGCCGGTGAGGAACTGGTATAGGATCACCCCACAGGAAAACAGGTCGCTGCGGCCGTCAACGGGCTGGCCGAGAAACTGCTCCGGGGACATGTAGGACGGCGTGCCGAGCACAGTACCGGCCTGGGTGAGTTCGGAGGTCTCGATGCGGGCGATGCCGAAGTCGGCGACCTTCACCGCTGCGCTGCCATCGAGAAGGATCACGTTTGCCGGCTTCATGTCGCGGTGCGTCACGCCATGGGCGTGCGCATGGGCGAGCGCATCGAGGATTTCCCCCATGATGCGCCCGGTATCCTTGATGGGGAAGCGGCGATTCTCGTCGAAGTAGTCCTTGAGCTCACGACCCTTGATGAATTCCATCGCGATGAACGCGATGCGCCCGCCGCCGCCAGGCGGCGCGTCAACGACCGTAGCGTCCGGGTCGGCCGCGATGGCCGCGCGCGCATCGTCCTCGCCATACTCGTAGATGGCGACGATATGCGGGTGATTGAGCCGACCGGCCGCCTGCGCCTCGCGCTTGAAACGCGCCAGCATGTCGCCCGCCTGGGCGGGTTCGAACTGGTCCGAGCGGATGGTCTTGATGGCTACCGTACGCTCGATGACGGGATCGAAACCCTCATAGACGATCCCCATCGCCCCGCGCCCAAGTTCGCGCCGGACCAGATACTTGCCAAGTTTGGCGATCTCAGCCATCCACACACCTCGTCAATAGGCGCTGCCGCCCGCCACCCGGCGGAGGTTCGTCGAACGGCGCGGGGCTTGTCGTGCTCGCCCATGACGGGCGGGCCGCCAGGCAACGCCGGCACCGCGATGGTCGTCGAATTACTTGTACTTGGAATCGATTTCCCAGACCGCGGTCTGCACCAGGCGCTGGACCATGGTGTCGAGCCCCACCCCTCCCTTCGCGCCTTCGGACACGCCCATTACCGAGGAGCCTGCCTGGCCCACCTCCATCTTGAGCTCCTGGTAGCCCTGGGCCACCTGCTCGGTGGTATTGGCGTCCATGATCTTGTAGCGCATGCCGACCAGCCATACGCCGGTGGATTCGGTGGTCTGCACGTTGGATACAACGTGACCGGCAACCGCGCCGCCCAAGCCGAAGAGACCGCCCAGCGCTCCGAGCGGTCGGCCATCGAAGCCTTTCTTGTTCTCGGCGATCTGTTCCGCCTTGAGGATGTCGAACTTGACGATCCACTTGGTGCTTCTGAGCCTGCCCGCCTGCATGGTCTTGCGGGCGGCGTTCGGGTCACCCAGGTTGTAGGCCAGCGCCACTTCATTGAGCAACGGGCCGAGATTGGAGCGTTCCAGGACCGAGAAATTGGCCTGGGACAACTCGAGCTCGGCAAAATCGGCGATGTTGTTGGGGCCGAACTTCTGGGCGAAGCTGGCATTGTTGCTCTTCACCTCTCCGGGAATGACGACCAGCGCCGGCCCCTTCTTGTCCTTGTTGGCATACTCCACTTTCTTGTAGGCGGCCTGGTCGGCTGCCTCATTGGCCTTTTGCGAGGTGCTGCTGCCTGCGGTCGGCGATGGGTTGCCGAATACCGGCTGTGCCCCGATGTTTGCCGACGCCGAAACTGCAAGGACTGCTATCGCGAAAGTGGTTTTCATTTCCGGGAGCTCCTGATGGAAGTTTTACGGGCGCGACTTGCCGGCCGCGTCCTGTTGACAATAATCGCTGTAGAGCCGGGCCACGGCCTCTTCGGCCTGCTCGTTGATCAGGGTCAGCGCCATGCCGGCCGTGTCCGCCCCGGCATAGCTCTGCGCGCGGGTCTGCGTCTCCGACACCTTTTTGCCGTTGGCTCCAGTGAGCACGAACTGCATGCCTACCGCGACCTGGTTGATCTTGAGCACCGGATTGACCGTCGCGGAAGAAGAAATCAGGCCGCGCAGCGTGTAGTTGGCCGCCAGACGCTTCGCCGCCGACAGGGCGGCATCCGGATCGTTCTTGAAATAGGCGTCGATCTCGGCCTGCGCCACCTGGCGGCGAATCTCTTCGGCGGTATAGGTACGCAGCCCGAGGTTGCGCAGGCGCTGGTTCACCGCTTCGAAATGCGGGCTGAAGGCGGACTGCCGGGCCTGCACCATTCCATTCTTCTCCTCGCCGATCAGCACCAGGATCTTGCGGTTCTTGATCTTGTCCTTGCACGGCGTGGACAACAGGGCCCCCACCCGGGCGTTGCGCTCGGCTTCCTCCCGGGCGGCGCCATTGTCCTCATTGGAGAACTTGAAGCCTTGCGCATGCGCGAGCGTAGGCCCGGCGCCCAGCGTCAACGCGAAGATCGCATAGGCCATCACGCCAATGAAGCTTGCCACGCGCCGCACCCCGCCAAAGATCATGAACACCCACCTATTTTCCACGAGAGTGGCTCGAACATTCAAGCCGCGAATCCCGATTCGGCGGGAGAATCGGTACAAGTGTGCGTTTTCGCACGGGCCCCGACCGGAAGGAAGCCGACCGGGTGCGGATTACAGCTGCCTTAGAGTCCCAGCCGCTGCCAGATGGTCGAAGTCAGCCCCGCCATGTTGAGCGTGTAGAAATGCAGGCCCGGCGCGCCGTTGCTAAGCAGTCGGTCGCAAAGCTCGGTCACCACGTCCAGGCCAAAGGAGCGGATGGATGCGCGATCGTCACCGAAGGATTGCAGCTTCAGCCGCATCCATCGCGGAATCTCGGCACCGCAAGCATCCGAAAAGCGCGCCAGCTGGGTGAAATTGGCGATCGGCATGATGCCGGGCACGATCGGCACCGCCACGCCAAGCGCGCCGCATTCATCGCGAAAGCGGAAATAGGCGTCGGCGTTATAGAAGTACTGGGTGATGCCGGCGTTGGCCCCCGCATCCACTTTGCGCTTGAAGTTAAGGAGGTCATCATGCGGCGACCTGGCCTGCGGATGTACCTCGGGGTAGGCCGCGGCTTCAATGTGGAACCAGTCGCCGGTTTGGGCGCGGATGAAGGCGATGAGTTCCGAGGCATAGCGAAAATCGCCGATCTCGCCCATGCCAGACGGCATGTCGCCGCGCAACGCGACGAGGTGACGAATGCCGTTGCTCCGGTATTCATCGAGGATGGAGGCGATGCTCGCGCGGGTCGCGCCGATGCAGGATAGGTGCGGCGCCGCCTCGAACCCGTCACGCTGGATGTCGAGCACCGCCGACAGGGTGCCGTCACGCGTAGTGCCGCCGGCGCCGAACGTGACCGAAAAGAATCGCGGCTTCAACTGCTCCAGTTGACGCCGGGTCGCGCGCAGCTTTTCCATGCCCTCCTCGGTCTTCGGCGGGAAAAACTCGCAACTGAATACGCCATTCATTGGTGTCGCGCTCCTGCGGGAATGAGCGATGCCATCGCCCAGGAAAATATGCTGTACAAAAGTGCCCCGGCGACGCCGTCCCAGAATCCAGCGACGACGAATCCGCGCAGCACCGATCCGGTGAACCAAAAGAGGAACCCGTTGATCGCCAGAATGAACAAACCCAGCGTCACTAGCGTGATCGGAAGGGTCAACAACACGAGGAGCGGC
>CANGUJ010000432.1 GCA_947456845.1 Burkholderiales bacterium
CACCGCGCTGATCGACACCGGCTCGCGCATGGACGATGTGATCTACGAGGAGTTCAAGGGCACCGGCAACATGGAAATCCACATGGACCGCCGCATGGCCGAAAAGCGCGTCTATCCTTCCATCCTGATCAACAAGTCGGGCACGCGCCGGGAGGAACTGCTGCTCGAACCCGCGGTCTTGCAGAAGGTATGGATCCTGCGCAAGTTCCTCTACAACATGGACGAAATCGAGGCGCTCGAGTTCATGCTCGACAAGATGCGCGCCACCAAGAACAACGCCGAGTTCTTCGACTCGATGAAAAAGGGCTGAAACATCCGTTTCAGCCGCCTAAGCCTTTGCCACAGAAGGTTTTCCCGCTACAATGCTAGGCTTTCAAACTTTTGCGAACCCTTGCCTTGTCCGGACCCTCCGGGCCGCAGGAAACCGCGATCCCTACAAAGGCTCCCCATGAAATCCGGTATCCACCCCGATTACAAGAACGTCGATGTCACCTGCTCGGCGTGCGGCAACCACTTCACCACCCGGTCCACCGTCGGCAAGCCGCTCGGCGTCGAAGTGTGCTCCAACTGCCATCCGTTCTATACCGGCAAGCAGCGCATCGTCGACACCGCCGGCCGTGTCGAGAAGTTCCGCCAGAAATACGCGACCGCCAAGAAGGCGGCCTGATACGTCTGCGCAGTTGAAAAAAGGCAGCCTAGGCTGCCTTTTTTGTTGATCGGACGCCATCCGCCACCGCCATTCCCATGACCGCCTTTGCCCGGTCGTTCTCGCGCTTGCGGGTGCCCGTCCCCCTGCCTTCCCCCTGGTTCTGGGGCTTGGTGGTTCTCTATATCTTCCTCGGGCTGGTAGGCCACGACCCCTGGAAAGGCGATGACGCCATCGGGTTCGGCATCGCCTGGTCCATGGCCACCGGCCCCGGGGCCGCCTGGTTCGCTCCGGCCGTCGCCGGACAGAAGGTGGCCGAGGAAGGTCCGCTCGCCTTCTGGGCGGCGGCCCTTTTCATCGAATGGCTGGGCGGCATCCTGCAGGCGCACGACGCGGCGCGCCTGGCCACGGCGGCATGGATGTCCGCGACGGTCATCGGCGTGCATCGCGCCGCGCGCGCGCTCGACGGGGAAGCGGCCGGTCGCATGGCCGTGCTGGGGCTGCTGGCATGCCTCGGCCTGCTGGCCCGCGCACACGAGATTTCCGCGGAGCCGGCGGCGCTGGCAGGGTGGGCATGGATCCTGTGGGCATTGGCGCTGCGCGAAGGTGCCGCGAAAACCTTCGGCGTGATGCTGGCAGGCGCGGCCGCGATCCTGTTGGCGCGCGGCCCCGCGCCGGCCATGCCGGCCCTGTTCGCGGCGCTGGCGTGGATCGGCGTACGCGCATGGCATGGCGAACGGGCGCAGACAATGGCATGCGCTGCCGGCATGCTGGGGGGCGCGGTAGCCTACTGGGGTTGGTGGTCCATCGCGGCGACCGACCCTTCTTTCGCACTCCCCTACGCCGACTGGCAAAAAGCGCAGTTGGGCCTGCCCGCCCCGGCCGGCTGGCGTTACTACGCCAAAACCCTGCCCTGGTTCACCTTTCCCGCGTGGCCGGTGGCGCTGTGGTGGCTGACCAAACGCCGGCCGCCCAAACTACTCGATGTGCATCCGATCCCGCCGGCACAGCCCCTGCCGCTGTTTGCCACCGGCGTCATGCTGTTTTCGCTGGCCTGGTCGGCCCAGGCCACCGACGCCGTCCTGCTGCCCCTGCTGCCGCCGCTCGCCCTGCTGATCGCACCAGGCCTGGCCTTCATGCGGCGCGGACTGGCTGCGCTGATCGACTGGTTCGGGCGCATCACCTTCAGCCTGGTGGCCGGCCTGATCTGGCTGGGCTATGCGGCCCTGGTCACCGGCTGGCCGCCGCGCATCGCCGCCAATTTCGCGCGGCTCGAGCCGGGCTTCGTCGCGCAGGCGCACTGGGGCAGTTTCGCAATCGCGCTGGCCGCCTCGCTGGCTTGGGTCCTGGTAGTAGCGCGCAGCGAACGGACACCCCTGCGCGGCATCGTGCACTGGTGCTACGGCACCACCTTCGTGTGGCTGCTGCTGATGACGCTGTGGCTGCCGTGGATCGACTACGGACGCAGCTACCGGCCGGTGGCGCTATCCCTCAAGGCCGCCATGGCGGCGCGCGCCGGCGGCGGCGCCGATTGCGTGCGCACGGCATCGCTCGGCTTGGCCGAGCGCGCCTCGTTCGCCTACTTCGCCGGAGTGCGCTTCGGCGAAATGACGGAGAATTGCACCTGGCATCTCGCGCAGGGTGTGCGTTCCGACCAGGCCGGTGCCCCCGCCGGGACGCGCCTGGTCTGGGAGGGCCACCGCCCCGGCGACCGCAGCGAACGCTTCCGCCTTTACCAGAGGATCAAATGACGAGCCTCACCGCATCGCAGCAATGGCAGGCACTCCAACAGCACCGCGCCGCCATGGCCGGTGTGCATGTGCGCGACCTCTTCGCCGCCGAGCCGGGGCGCTTCGCGCGCTGCGCCATCGAGGCGGCCGGACTCGTGCTCGACTTCTCGCGCCATCGCGCCAGCGTCACGACCCTCGCGCATCTGGTCGACCTGGCGCGCGCGCGCGATGTCGAGGGCTGGCGCGCGCGCATGTTCGCAGGTGATGCCATCAACGCCACCGAGAACCGCGCCGTGCTGCATGTCGCCCTGCGCGGCCAGGGCGACGGCGCGGCAGCGCTCGTAGCGCGCGACCAGGCTCGCGCGGTGCGCTCGCGCATGGGCGCGGTGGCACGCGACATCCGCGCCGGCGCCTGGCGCGGCGCGACCGGCGAACGCATCACCGACATCCTGCACATCGGCATTGGCGGCTCGGACTTCGGCCCGCGCCTGGCCATCGATGCGCTCAGGGGCCGTGCCGACGGCCCGCGCGTGCATTTCGTGGCCAACGTGGATCCGGACGACTTTCTAGACGCCACCGCGGCATGCGATCCCGCAAGCACGCTGGTGATCGTGATCTCCAAGACCTTCACCACCCTCGAGACGCTCACCAACGCCGAGGCCGCGCGCGCATGGCTGGCGCAGGCCCTCGGGCCCCGGTTCGAGCAGCACCTGATCGCCGTGAGCAACAACGTGGCGGCGGCGAGGGCGTTCGGTATCAGCGAGGCCAACATCCTGCCGATGGCGGAATCCGTGGGCGGTCGGTATTCGCTGTGGTCCGCGGTCGGGCTCTCGGTGATGATCGCGCTCGGGCCGGAGGCCTTCGCCGACCTGCTCGGCGGCGCGGCTGCGATGGACCGGCACTTCCTCGCGGCGCCGCTGGAGGCGAACGCACCGGTGATGCTGGCCATGATGGGCATCTGGTACACCAACTTCTGGGGCGCGCAATCGCATGCGGTCTTGCCCTACGCGCGCCGCCTCGACCTGCTGCCCGACTACCTGCAACAGCTGGAGATGGAATCCAACGGCAAGCGGGTCGACCGCGACGGCAAGCCGGTGGACTACGCCACCGCGCCGGTGCTGTTCGGCAATGTGGGCGCCAACAGCCAGCATTCGTTTCATCAATTGCTGCACCAGGGCACGCACCTGGTGCCGGTCGACTTCGTGCTGGTCAATCGCAAGGACGCGCCGCAGCCCTTCCAGCGCATCCTGCTGGCCTCGGCGCTCGCCCAGGCGGCCGCCCTCACCCATGGCGCCACCACGCCCGGACATCCGGAGAAGGACTATCCCGGCGACGCGCCCTCGACCACGATCCTGCTCGAGCAGTTGACGCCCCACGCCCTCGGTGCCCTCATCGCGCTCTA
>CANGUJ010000433.1 GCA_947456845.1 Burkholderiales bacterium
GTCCTTGGTAGCGCCCCCGGCCGCCGCCGCCAAGGTAGCCGACGAGGCTGCGCTCGCGACGGTGGTGGCGACGGCGACGGCGGCGGCGGCGGCGGATACGCCGAACTTCTCTTCCATCTCCTTGATCAGTTCGGAGAGTTCGAGAACGGTCATACCTGCGATTGCGTCGAGGATTTCTGCTTTGCTAACTGCCATGATTGACTCCAGATTTCAGTAAGGTTTGATTGATTCCGAAAGAGGCGAAAGCCGCGGGCGCACACTACGCGCCGGACTGTTCCTTGGCATCGCGAACTGCGGCGAGACCGCGCACGAACTTGGTCGGAACCTCGTTCAGCGTGCGGACGAACTGCGCGATCGGCGCCTGCATCGTGCCCAACAGCTTGGACAGCAACTCCTCGCGCGACGGCATGGTGGCCAGCGCTTTCACGCCGTTCACATCCATCAGGTAGTTGGCCATCGCACCCGCCTTGACAACGAGCTTGTCGTTGTCCTTGGCGAAGCCGTTCAACACCTTGGCGGCGGCGACCGGATCGGCGGATATCCCGTAAATCAGGGGACCCACCATCTTGTCGGCCAGCACGGCGAAGGGGGTGCCTTCGACCGCACGGCGCGCCAGGGTGTTTTTCAGCACGCGCAGGTAAACACCGGATTCGCGGGCCTGCTTGCGCAGCTTCGTGATGTTGCCCACTTCCAGACCACGGTACTCGGCCACGACGATCACGGACGCCCTGGCAACTTCGCCAGCGATTTCCGACACGACCGCCTGCTTTTCCGACAACTTGAGACCCACGGTCCTGCTCCTTGTTAAAGCCCCCGCTCGGCCGTCCTGGCTGGGCGGGGGTGGCGCGCGCCGGATCTCGCGCGTTCGCGCGGTATCGTCTTGCGCACCGTTGACAACACGGCGACCGAAAAAACTGGTTCGGGACCGCCATCTGCGTAGAGCGACCCTGACGGATCGATTAAACGGCTGGCCCGGCACCGTCGCGGCCCTGGGTTTCGCGCTTTCGCGCTCGGCCCGGATTCGCGTCGTTCACACTGCCTGCTTGCCATCCCTACGGTCTTTGACAACCCGCCGCGCATTCACCCCGGTAACCCGGAACCGAATCCGTAGCGGCCCAAAGAAGGTTGGCCGTCCGCCTCGGCGGGCGCACGGCCGGATCGTTGCGCCTCCTATGCGGTGAGCGTCTGGGAATCCACGCGGATGCCTACGCCCATGGTGCTGGAAACCGAAATCTTGCGCAGATACACGCCCTTGGAGGTTGCCGGCTTCGCCTTGTTCAGCGCATCGATGAGGGCCAGCGTATTGGTCTTCAACTGATCGACGGTAAAATTGGCGCGCCCGATGGTGCACTGGATAATGCCGTTTTTGTCGGTGCGGTACTGCACCTGACCTGCCTTGGCGTTCTTGACCGCTTCGACCACGTTGGGTGTCACGGTACCGACCTTGGGATTCGGCATCAGCCCGCGCGGACCGAGGATCTGGCCCAGGGTACCAACAACGCGCATGGTATCGGGCGTGGCGATGACGATGTCGAAATCCATCTGACCGGCCTTTATCTTTTCGGCCAGATCGTCAAGGCCGACGATGTCGGCGCCTGCACCCCTGGCCTGCTCGGCCTTGTCGCCCTGGGCGAACACCGCCACGCGCACCGATTTGCCGGTGCCTGCAGGCATGACCACCGAGCCGCGCACGGTCTGATCCGACTTCTTCGCATCGACGCCCAGCATCACGGCGAGGTCGATCGACTCGTTGAACTTGGCAGTCGCGGTGTCCTTGGCGAGCGCCAATGCGTCTGAAAGCGGGTAGTTCTTCGCGCGGTCAACCTTGGGTTTGAGGGCTTTCTGGCGTTTCGTGAGGGCGGCCATGTCAGACTCCTTCCACGGTGATACCCATGCTGCGCGCGGAGCCGGCGACGGTGCGAACGGCTGCTTCCAGGTCTGCGGCGGTCAGGTCGGGCATTTTGGTCTTGGCGATTTCTTCGGCCTGCGCACGGGTGATCTTGCCCACCTTGTCGCTATGCGGCTTGGAAGAACCCTTCTCGATCTTCGCCGCCTTCTTAATCAGAATCGAAGCCGGCGGCGTCTTGGTGATGAACGTGAAGCTCTTGTCTGCGAAAGCGGTGATGACCACCGGAATGGGCAGGCCGGGTTCGAGCTTCTGCGTGGCGGCATTGAACGCCTTGCAGAATTCCATGATATTGAGGCCGCGCTGGCCGAGTGCCGGCCCGATGGGCGGCGAGGGGTTTGCTTTGCCGGCTGGCACCTGCAGCTTGATGTAGCCGACGATCTTCTTGGCCATGAAATGGCTCCTGTCTTAGGGGTGAGTACCAGCGCGCTTTCGCTCTACCATGACGGCATGACTACTTGCGCTCCTCATGGCGGGCTTGCGGTGCCCCCACGAACCGGAAGGGAAATGCTGCCGGAGCCCTTCGCTCCTGATGAATCCTCGAGTGCTACTGCTTTTCGACCTGCGCAAAGTCCAGTTCCACCGGCGTGGCGCGACCGAAGATGGTGACCGTGACCTTGAGCTTGTTTTTCTCGTAGTTGACTTCTTCGACGTTCCCGTTGAAATCGGTAAACGGGCCTTCCTTGACCCGCACCATCTCGCCAACTTCGAACAGCACCTTGGGCCGCGGTTTCTCGGCGCCTTCCTGCATCTGCGCCATGATCTTGTCGACCTCTTTCTGGGAGATCGCGGTCGGACGGTTGCCGCTGCCGCCAACGAAACCGGTCACCTTGCCGGTGTTCTTCACCAGGTGCCAGGTCTCGTCGTTCATTTCCATCTCGACCAACAGGTAGCCGGGAAAGAACTTGCGCTCGGAGATGCTTTTCTGGCCGCCCTTGAGTTCAATCACCTCCTCAACCGGAACCATGATGCGGCCGAACTTGTCCTGCATGCCGGCGCGATTGATCCGCTCTTCGAGCGCGCGCTGCACGCTCTTTTCGAATCCGGAATACGCATGCACCACATACCAGCGTTTGCCCGATACGGCTTGCGAGGTTGCAGAGGTCATGATTTCTTCCATCCCAGAATCAGGTCGTAAAGTGCCCATTCGAGCGCCTTGTCGGCCACCCACAGGAACAACGCCATCACAAAAACGAAACCGAACACCGCCGCTGTGGTCTGAATTGCCTCTTTGCGGGTGGGCCATACCACCTTGCGCGTTTCGCCCCAGGAGTCACGCGCGAAGGCGAAAAACTCCTGGCCAGGCGCCGTGAACCACGCGACAGCGGTACCCGCCCCGATACCGGCGATCACATACAGAACGCGCAATACCAACGCCTGCTCACTGAAGTAATAGAACCCCGCGAGTCCAGCCACTACCAGCGCAATCGCAATACCCAGCTTTGCTTTGTCCACAGCATGTCTTCGTTTTGGCGCCCGGTCACGCGGGAAACCCGCATTCCTGGCAGGGGCGGAGGGAATCGAACCCCCAACCTACGGTTTTGGAGACCGTCGCTCTGCCAATTGAGCTACGCCCCTAAAAACAACCGGCCGCAAGCGCAAACCCACTTGTGACCGGATAAATCGGCCAGAAATCGCGGGCAAAGCCCGTCAATTTCTGGTCGCAACTGTATCGCGATGAGTCCTTACTCGATGACTTTTGCGACAACGCCGGCGCCGACGGTACGGCCGCCTTCGCGGATCGCAAACCGCAGACCCTGCTCCATCGCAATCGGCGCAATCAACGTCACCACCATCTTAATGTTGTCGCCAGGCATCACCATCTCCGTACCCTCCGGCAGCACCAC